>USPX01000034.1 GCA_900556665.1 uncultured Eubacteriales bacterium | reverse complement strand
AAATAGCTATTTTAAATATAGATGGTACGGGAAGTAGTATAAATAAACATACGCTTGATATAAGTGGACAACCAGATTTTAAAGAATCAGTACGTGAAAAGAAAGATGTCATTAATATATTGAAGTATCAAGATAGATTTCATTTAGCTTTTTTTAAACCTGTTTTAGATGAAGTAGGTGATGTAAGTTATGTATTACTAGGCGTACGTCCTATAGAATCAATTTTTAAACAGATTTTAAAAGCGAGTAGTAGTGCAGTTTGTTTTATCACCAGTAAAGATGGGCAATCTATATTCGAAGTCTCAGATAATGACAATATTAGTTCGTTGAATGTTGTTAGTGATTTTAGGAACGAATTATTCCAATCAGCTCCACAAGCTAATAAAGAATATATCAAAGTTGTTAATGATAGAAAGACTAAGGAATCTATAGAAATTAGATATAGTATCATCGGAAATACGGAATGGATTTTAGGAACTATTAATAGTAAAGCACAAGTGTATACAGATGTAATAGCTTTTAAAAAAGCGATGATTATAGGTATGAGCATAATGATCATTTTAGGATTAGTACTTGTATATATAAGTGTCAATGCAATGACAAAGCGTATGCGAGGAATGATTACTTATTTAGAGCATAATATAAAAAATGAGTTTAAGGATTCTATACCTAATGAACTATTGGAGAACGAAGATGAAATAGGGACACTGGCTAAAGAACTTAAAAACTTAGAAGGTGAAATGCAAGAGACATTAGAAACTATTAAAGAAAGCATGGATTATATCAATAACTTAAATGAGAAAATGAAACACAATAATAAGAAGTAGTTAGATCAATAAGGGAAATTTAATAGGCAAAATGCTACAAAGATAATTAATAACTTTGTAGCATTTTGCCTTTCAATGATAAATATAATTGTTAATACTGAATAAAATTTTTTATATTTATTTATTGTAAGCATTTAATGTATAATGAAATAAAAAAGTAAATGGAAGTAACTAGGAGGAAAAATAATATGAGTAAATTAACAAAGTGGATAAGTTTTGGAACTTGTGTATTATTTACTGCTATATTATCGGTTGGTTGTGGAAAAACTACGCAAACAATTACATTTTATAACTATGGTGAAAATATAGACACTGAAACACTTAAAGAGTTTGAAAAACAATATGGTATTAAGGTAAATATGAATACCTTTGATGATATGGATACAATGTACCAAAAAGTTGCTAATAGCGGTGTACAGTATGATGTTATTTTAGTTTCAGATGCTTTAATGCCTAAAATGATTGAAGAAGGACTTGTACAAGAGCTTAATAAAGAAAATATCCCTAATATCAATCAAATGGATGAAGCTTATTTAAATTTAAGCATGGATCCAGATAATAAGTATTCAGTACCTTACATGTTTGGAACAGTAGGACTTATTTACAATAAAACAATGGTAGATGAACCAGTAGATAGTTGGGATATTTTATGGGATGAAAAGTATAAAGATAAAATCTTTATGTTTGACACATACCGTGATACAATTGGAGCAGCTTTAAAGAAATTAGGATATTCATTAAACTCAACAAATCCAGCAGAGCTTGAAGAAGCCAAACAACTTTTATTAAAGCAAAGAGAGTTAGTAGATCCATTATACGGTGTAGACAATGGAACAGGTATGATTGCAAACCATGAGACAGCTATTAACATGATTTGGTCTGGTGAAGGACTTAACTTACAAGATGAAGATTCAGACCTTGTATATGTCGTACCTAAAGAAGGTGCTAACTTCTGGATTGATAGCTTATGTATTCCAAGCAATGCAAAAAATGTAGAAGGAGCTGAGAAGTTTATTAACTTCTTAAGTGATAAAGAAAGTGCTTTAAGAATAGCTGATGAGATTGGTTATACAACACCAAATAAAGAAGCTAGAATGGAACAAGATGAGCATATTAGAAATAATCCTAATGCTTATATGTCACAAGAGCTTATGGACTTATGTGAGTTATATAGCAGCTTTAGTTTAGAAGATAAACAGTTATATGATGAAGTTTGGACACAAGTAAAAGTACAATAGACTAACACTATGAAGGGAGAAGCAATCTAAGAACAATTAGATTGCAAGGAAGAAATGGTTAGAGAAATCGTTAAAGATAATGAGAGATTAATTCAAAAAGCAGTAGAAGCAACAAAAGAAGATTTACACATTATTGATGATATGATTGATACAGCCAAGGCTAATGAGGATATTTGTGTAGGACTTGCGGCCAATCAAATTGGTGAACGTGCCCGCATTATCATTGTTAAAATGGGAAAACAATTCATTCCATTAGTAAACCCACAAATTGTAAGTCATAGTCAATCAATGTATGAGGAAGAAGAAGCTTGCTTATCACATGAAGGGACTAAAATGGCGAAAAGATATGTTTCTATTGAAGTAGCTTATCAAGATAGAAACTTCAAAAAGAAAAAACAAAAGTTTAATGGTTTCGTAGCACAAGTGATTCAACATGAAATCGATCACTGTGAAGGAATTTTAATCTAGATATAACCTTAGGAGGTGGCGCAAACATAGCGGCACCTCCTTTGTTTTGGGTCTTATATAAATCAGTAAATAAATTTATAGTTTATAATGTTACAAAACAAACATGCTATAATAAGTCTTAACCATAATATCGTAAAGATATTGTTAAAAGATAAAATAGGAGAATAGATTATGATAAAGCCGCAAAAGGGAAAAATAGTTGTAAACTTAGTAGAGAATATAAGGGGAGAAAAGCTTAAGCACTTTATAAACTTTTGCTTTTCTATAAGTGATGAGGTGATTTTAGGAGATGAATTTTCAGCACATATGCTGAAAGATGAGGCTAAAGAGGCTATTTATAAATCAAGTACACGTTTTGAAAAAATGGGAATGTCAATTGAAGAGATTAATGAACGTATAGCAGATAGTCAGGAGCGTATAGAACAAATAGGCAGCAGTTATGCTATATCGCAAGATAAGATAGAGGTATTAAAAGATAAATATTTAGTACAGTATGGCCTCAAAAAGAGAGAAGTAACTTGTGAAACCCATTGTACATTAGGGGGGGAAAAGATTCAGTATTATTTTACAAGCGAGGGCAATATAAAAGCTAAGTTTGAAAAAATGCAAACACTTTATGATAGGATTATTCTAGCAAAAGAAGAATTTGAATTAGATGATCCAGCATTTTGTAAGGATGGAGAAGTAATCTGTTCTATTTGTTCTCATGAACATATGGGGTCATTAGTACTAACACAGAAACAATATCAGGTTTTTAGACAGTTACGAATCCCTCATGATGCGGCTAATATAAATGATATAAAAGAAGAAAAAGTGACATTAGATCCTATTATATTAGGTGGTATAGCGTACTATCCATTAGAAGGTGAAAATAATACTAAAGTTGTAAAAAAATCAAAAGCAGAAATAAACGACAAACGAGAAGAGCTTATATTAACATTAAAGGAGTATGCTTATCAAGAAAGAGAAGAAGCAGTTCTTTGGGGCTGGCATCAAGAAGCAATACCAGAAGAAATAGGTGAGATTAAGACACTTAAAAAGCTTGAGATTTTTGATAACGAAGTTAAATGTCTGCCTAGGTCATTAGAAAAACTTACAGAATTAGAATGTCTTAGAATAACAGGTAATAAGGTAAGTGAATTAGGCTTTGATATTGCAAAGTTACAAAAGCTAGAGATACTTGATTTAAGTGCCATGCCATTAAAGGCATTTCCATTAGGTATTACAGAACTTAAGAATTTAAAAGCGTTATATTTAAGTGTAGAACATATGTCAGAGGTGTCAGAAGCACTTATGGCATTAAATAAGCTTAAGGTTGTTTCAATTAGTGAGATAGATCAAAAGAAATTAACACCTAAGTTAAAAGCTTTCTTAGAAAAACTAAAGCCTAAGAATCCATGGGATTATATTATTTAAGAATTAAGCTATCAATAATAAAAGAGATATATTGAGTATAACATTGTATAGATTATATTTTGGGAAATGGAGATAAAGATGAATCAGCTAGAATTAATTGGTATGTGGCTAGTTATTATAGGACTTATTTTATTTTTTATTAAAAAGCATTGGGCCCAGAAAGGAAAGATAGAAGCTAAGGGGAAGACGGCACGATGTTTAGAGGTTGTAGCAAGTATACCTATTATTGGAGCGTTTTTAATGTTTACTTATGTTATGACAGATACCTTTTTAGAATGGTGTTTAGTAAACATACTTTTTGGAAGTGCACTAGGCATAAACTTTTTAGTAACATGGGGGTTATACAATGTACAGTTACCAACAAAGCCAATGCGTCTTATTGAATCACAAGTTAAGATAACTATGAAAACGGATGAACGTATTGAAATATATGAAGATGGACGAGACATTGAGAGAGGACGAGAAGGCATATTCATGGTATGCTTAAGTGGAAAAAATCGTTTAAGTGAAATACACTATTATACATACTTTAAAGGTGAAATTGCTAAAATATCTGAGGAGTAAATCGCAGAAGTATATAAAGATAAAAAGTGACCATACTAAAAGCGTAATTAACTTTAAGACATGAGGTGACGCTTGATGGTATTAACTGAAAAAGAAAAATCTACAATTAAAGACTTACAAACTCAAGAACAAGAATGTATTAAAAAGTATGAGACATATGCAAATCAGGCTTGTGATGCAGAGCTTAAAGATTTATTTAATCAACTTAAAGAAAATGAACAACAACATTATAATTCATTACAACAAGTTTTAGACGGAGAGGTGCCAAGCTGCGATTGTAATGATGATAGAGGAAGAAACTATAACCCAAAGGGAACCTATAATGGATGTGGTTGTGCAGATCAAACCTCTAAAGACAAAGATTGTTTTTTAGCAACTGACAGTATAGGAACAGAAAAGATGGTTTCTAGTGAATATAACTCAGATGTATTTGCCTTTGGCGATTCAGATGTACGTAAACTTTTAGCAGATATTCAAATCGAAGAACAAAATCATGCAGAAATGCTTTATAAATATAAACAAGTAAATGGTATGTCATAAAAGTCAGCCTTTAGGAGTAAATGCTCTTAAAGGCTGACTTTTTAAAATTGTCAATCAATAAAATGAAATAATGAAGGGAAATTTAGAAAAATGTGGAAACAAGTGTAAATATATGTTAAAATAGGTTGAAGATTAAAATAATCTATTAATATGTTGGGGGAGAATTAAATTACATAGTTTTTTTTAATAATAATACAGGTGGGAAGGCTTAGAGGAGAATTAACACATGGAAGAAACAAGGAAGTTAAAACGTATTAAGACTAAAAGAAGAAGTATTGAATTTACGATAGCTTTAAATGGGATTTTAGTTGGGTTAATGGTTTGCTTAATACTAAGTGGGGTAGCATATAAAATTGTATCTAATTATTTAGAAGCAGCTACAAAGAAAAACGTAATCGCTCTAGCAGAAATAGCAGCAGAAGAGACAAATGGTGACTTATTTGAAACATTAAATATAGGTGATGAAAACACAGAAGTTTATCAAAAAATGCAAAAAGAAATGTTTAAATATTTTAACTCACAAGAAGTGAATTATGTATATTCATTAAGAGAGTTAAATGAGGAACAAGTACAGTTCATTGTAGCTGCCGATCCAGCAGGAGATCCTTATAATATAGGAGTTCCATACGACTTAGCGCCTGAAATGTTAGAAGCATTTAAAGGTAAAGCAACTGTAACAGCCGAGGCTTCACATGATGAATGGGGCGTATTTTATACTGCATATGCGCCTATCTATAACAGTAAAAATCAAGTAGTAGGACTTATGGCAGTTGACTGTGAAGTTTCTAAGATTCAAAAACAAGTAAATTCCTTAATGGTTAAATTATTATTAACAGGAATAATTTGTTTATTACTTATTATTACAATCAACATAATACTCGCTAGACGTATAGGTAAAAATATGTTTGTTGTTAACCAAAAATTAATTGATGTAATTTACAGCGATGGAGACTTAACTAAGAAAATCGAAGTTGATTCAGGCGATGAATTAGAAGTAATTGCAGGAAACATCAATGCACTTTTAGAAAATATCCGTAATAGTATGTTAAGAATTAGAGCTTCTTCAAATGGTATTAAAGAATCATTTGAGATATTTACAGGGGATATGGAACAATCTGTAGATCAAATCATGCAAGTATCAGCAACAATGCAAGAAATGTATGGCTCTATGGAGGAGACAAATAATTCCTTTGTACAAGCTAAAGATATGACAGATAATGTTCTAGATTCAATTGGAGACATTAAAGAAAAAACAGCATGTGGATTTGAGTTTTCAGAAGAAATTGAAGTTAAGTCTGCAAGATTAAGAGAAGATGCAGAAAAATCACAAGAAGTTATTAGTAACAACTTAAAAGCAGTACAAAGTAATTTAGAACAACAAATTAAAGAGGCAAAATCAGTAGAACAAATCAGTGAGCTTACTAAAAATATCATTGATATTGCAGATCAAACAAGCCTACTTGCATTAAATGCAAATATTGAAGCGGCAAGAGCTGGTGAACAAGGTAGAGGCTTCTCTATAGTAGCGCAAGAGGTTGCTAAACTTGCAGATAATACAACGGTAACTGCTAATGAAATACAACAAGCAAGTAGTAAAGTTATTGAAGTCGTAAATGATTTAGTTAAGCTAAGTAGTAACATGGTAGAATACCTTGAGAGTAGTATAATGACAGATTATGATAAGCTTGTACAGCTTGGAAATGAGTATAATGAAGATGCTAAATCAATTAGAGAATTAATGAATGGCTTTAAGCAACAAACAGAGAATTTACAAAGTGCAATGGCTTATGTAGATGGAGCAATTGGTAAAATTGCAGGTACAGTAGAAGAATCTATGGAACGTACAATGAATGTTACTAAAATAGCTGAAAAAATGGATTATAGCATGCAACAAATGGATACAAGAACTAAAGAAAATAATAAAGGTATTGAATTAATGGATGAGGTTATTAGTCAATATAAATTAGACTAAAATTGATACATAAGAGGTTTTAGTTTAAAAGGGATTATCGTAAAATTTTACGATAATCCCTTTTCTATTTTATTACATTTATAAAAAATAGCAGTAAGTTAAATTATGTTATAATAGAGACAAGAAAATAAACAAAAAGATAGATAAGGGAAGATGACACATGCAGATGAAAAATAATTTAGGACCTATGTATTATCAACTTAAAAATATAATTATTGATATGATTGAAAATGAAGAAATTGGTGTAGATGAATGTATTCCATCTGAACCAAAACTTATGCAGACATATAACTTGAGTCGTACAACTGTAAGAAAAGCAATTGATGAACTAGTTAATGAAGGTTATTTATACAAAAAACAAGGAAAGGGGACATTTGTCAAAGGTAGGGGCTTTGAACAAGGATTAATTAAATTATCTGGTTGCAGTGAAGATATTAGACGTTATGGATTAGAACCTAAACCATATGTTCTTAAAGAAAATATTGAAAAGCCATCTAAAAAAGTAGCTAAGATGTTAGGCATTAGCCCTAATGAAGACACATTCTATATGGAGCGTGTTATTTATGGTGATGATATCCCAATTAACAAAAATAAAAGTCATATACCATATGCGCTAGTACCAGGGATCGAAGATGTGGATTTCAATAAAGAATCTCTATATAAAGTAATAGAAAAAGATTATGGAATCGTTATTACAAGAGCTATAAGAACAGTAGAAGCAATATTAGCAAGTGAAGAGGTGGCATTACAACTTAAGGTAAAAGAAGGCGCACCTGTTATGCTCTTTAAGGGACAAGTATATGGACAATATAGAGGAATGGAAGTTACTGTAGAATATTTTGAAGCAATATACCGTTCAGATCAATTCCAATTTTATATTGAACAGCATCGCTAAGCATAAGATTAAGCTAAAAGTCAAATAATGTGTATATAGCTACTCCTAAAAATAAATAAACTAATTTTAAAAATTAAACTATTGAAAAAAAATCTGAAAATAGTATAATAAGGTTGTACGTACAACATGACAATAAGATACATATTATAGATATATTATTTTAGGAGGAAGAGAGTAATGAAATTATTTGTAGATACAGCCAATACAGACGAAATTCGTAAAGCAAACGATTTAGGAGTAATTTGTGGAGTAACAACTAATCCATCACTTATTGCACGTGAAGGGCTTGAATTTAAATCAGTTATTACAGAAATCACAGGGATTGTAGACGGACCTATTAGTGCAGAAGTTATTTCTCTTGAAGCACCTCAAATGGTAGAAGAAGCGATTGAGCTTGCTAAAATACATAAAAATATCGTTATTAAATTACCTATGACAGAAGAAGGATTAAAAGCAACTAAACAACTTACAGCAAAAGGTATTCGTACAAATGTTACTTTAATCTTCTCAGCAGGTCAAGCATTACTTGCAGCTAGAGCTGGTGCAACATATGTAAGTCCATTCATCGGACGTCTTGATGACATTGGTATGGAAGGTATGCATTTAGTAAAAGAAATTGCAGATATCTTTAAAATGCATGATATTAAAACAGAAATCATTGCAGCAAGTGTACGTAGCCCACTTCATGTAATTGATGCAGCTAAAGCTGGTGCACATATTGCAACTGTACCATATAAAGTTATTGTACAAATGACAAAACATCCACTTACAGATAACGGGATTGAAAGATTCCTTAAAGACTGGGAAGGGTTAGAACAGAAACTTCAATAAAGGATAGGGCTTTCGCGAGTCAATGTCATTAAGTTAGCTATCTTTCTTAATGATTAATTATAAACCAAGAATGTTTCAGTAAAATAATGCTGTTTCATTCTTGGTTTATTTTTGTGTTTTTCTATTTTTGCCCATACTAAATGCTCCGTTAAGAATAGCGGAGTAAAAAGTGTAGACAAATTTTTGTAGCCTGCGTGAAATTGACCTGAAGGTGGTGCTTTAGGTCTTTTTCTTTGCCTTTTTCTTCTAATGATGTATTTAATGTAATAGACATACTGAAGTTATACATAACCAAACGAGCATAGATTTCCTGTAAAATAGAATTTTCTTGCTTTGAGTGAAATGCTCGTAAGCCTAAGATATACTTTACCTCTCTAAATCCGGTTTCTATTCCCCATCTTTTTCTATAGATTTCTTTTAACTCTTCTACACTAAATCTGTCGTCTGAAAGACTTGTAGCAATTGATTCATAAGTATCGTCTGTTATTTTAAATCTCACAAATCGTATTGTCATTTCATAATCTGGGCATTTACTGTTTTCAATAAAGTCGAAGCGATTTTGCTTTGAAAAGTATTTGTATTTTTGAGGGTTTACTGCAGCTGGACCAGTAGAATGCCTTGTAATAACAATACGTTTTGTAACATCAAAAGTGTCTGTATCAGGCAATTCTAGGCCTGATAGTATACCGTTACTTTTAACATCCTTGATTCTGATGACATAATCAAAAAGTCGCTCTTCAATATGTGCGAATAGATTATAGTTTTCATATCCACGATCAGCCATTACGATAACTGGATACTTTTCTGAAAGTCCATCCACAAGCTCACAAGCGGCACTGCATTCATTTTCTTTAAGTCCCTTTTGAACAACTGCATTTACAAACTGTTTGGTCTCTACATCAAAGGCTGCATTTAAATGCAGTGTTGATACATGGTTTTTTCCTACCACATTATCTTCATTAGGATTATATGGTAGAGATAGATCACTTCCATCTATAGCTAATAGACGATAGCCTTGATATAAAGTAGGTGAATGATCATTTCGTTTAATAAATTCATGGAATAAATATTTAAAAGCCTCATAACTCAGTTTTTTACGTTGTTGAACAAAGGCTGAAGTAGTAGGGAAACCATCACTATACTCAAAAAACTCCCCAATTTCATGGCCTAAACTGTTACATCCAAAAGATAAAATAAATTGCATAAGTTTTTCAAACCCAAACTTACTCTGACGTACAAAACATGCTTTCTCAGAAGTAGAAAATCCCTGTGGATCATTACTCATTTCTCTTATAATTTCTAATATACAATTTTTTAGTTCATTTGCGTGTGTATTCATCACAACACCTCCTCAACGAGGGGCTTCGCCGCAAATTTTTAATACTTTGTCAAGCTTTTTCACGCAAAAAATAACCAAGTACCTATAATAAGTACTTGGTTATTTAAGGAAATCTCAGAAACAATGTCTTAACTTAATGACATTGGGATAATTCCTACGACCTTTTTGTGACGATTTAAATACTTTGTTTATGTACGATTTATTATTAAGCGCGTTTTGATTCTTCTACTACTTTTTGTAATGCTTCTAATGCATCAGCTGGAAGTTTATCGAAACCACCTTTAGCTGTTTCGCGAGAAGCTACGAAGTCAACACGTTCTTGCATACGTTTTTGTAATTGTTCAACATAATCTGCATCAGAGAAGTCTGGAACGAATCCTTCGATTTCCATGATTTCGATATCGCTGAATGGTCCCCATTGTTTGAATTCTGTTTTACCTTCAACAACAGCTTCAAGAACACCAAGAGTAATTTCTTTTGTTACTTTTTTGCCCATGAATTCACCTGTGTTGATGATGTAACAATCTACATTTTTCTCTGCTACTAATTTTTTGAATGCAAGGTAGTCGTTTGCAAGTGGGTATGTTCTAAATGGGTTAGCGTATGGTTCTACTACTAAAGCATTAGGGTCTACACCAGGAGCAAGTCTTTCTGCACTTGAACGTTTTGTAGCAAGTGTTGCACCCATAACTGAAGCAAGTTCAGCACCACTAAGTCTTACGATTGGTGGAAGTGTAGGGTCTTTCATAATCCAGAAGATTGCATTGATTGGTTCTTCAAATTTGTTAACACGGTTTGGTGACCAAAGGATAGATTTTACTGCACGGCCGTTACCATTACGGATATCTTCTGTAACAGGAACGATTTTACCATCTTCGTCAATTGTAGCTGCACAGTTTTGAAGAGATACAAGATATTTGTTATCTTCACATGTAAGTGGGTAGTCAGCTGTTTTATCGAAGTATGCTGGTTCAAGAGCGATTGAAGAACCGTCTTCTCCAGAAATAACGAAAGCATCATCATGAAGAACTGTGATATCATATTTGCCATCGTGACGAGCATGTGTAAGTGTTGATTTACCAGAACCTGAAAGTCCGAATACACCAGCTACGAAGCTTTTACCACCTGGTAAGTTGTAACGTTTTTGACCACCGTGGCAAGAAGCATATCCGTGACGGTTAGCCATAGCCCAAGCAAGTGTAAGAGTACCTTTTTTGTGTTCTCCAAAGTATCTAAGACCAAGGATGCAAGCACAGTTATGAGCTGTGTCAAATACACAAAGTCCAAGTGGATGATCTGGATGTGACCAGTCTGGATCTGAGTAAATGTAAAGATCTCCTTCATTATCATATACTTTAGATTCATTGTACATTTTAGCTACTTCTTCATTGATAACTTGGAAGTTAAGTAACCAAGAATACATGTTGTTTGCATATGTAGCAGGTGTACAAAGGTGAGCTTTTACTGTGAAATCTTTGTCAAGACCTACGATAGCTTGTGCATGACACATTTTTTTAGTTCTACCTTGGAATACAGCTTCACTAATTTTAAGTCTATATTCATTTACATCTACACCAGCTTCACCGATAATTCTACGAGCAGCAGCTGTACGTCCTGTTACAGCACCGTCATTGAAAAGAAGAATTTTAGAATCTTCATCAAGACCTAATAATTCTGGTTTATATACTGGCATGTCAGTAATAATAGTACCAGGAGCTTCTGTAGCTAATTTATAAGCTTCTTTCAAAGAGTTTACAGGAACTACGTTATTACCATAGAATGCAGTTTCGATTGTTGCACGGATTGAGTTGAAAATAGGGTTATTTGCGCCAATTTCAGTTCTAGGGAATCTTGCTTTTGTTGCCATGAGTAAAGCCTCCTTAAAAATAATTAGATTTAAAATAAATTATGGTTCATCACCAAAATATGTGCTTGATAATCTAATTGTTAAGCTGTTAAAAACTTACCATTACATTCTAGATAAATACGATACTCTTAACTTTGTCTATTTCTTAATTGATGATAGTTGGCAATTCAATTCTCCAATTCTTGAAAGCCTTTAAGACTTCAGTCATTTCAGGAATGCCTAAATTTCCACCATAAGCAATCTATTTTTCTAATAGGACATGATTGATGTAAATCTGTAGGTTCTATAGTAATATACGCTGTATTCTCAATAGGTATAGTAATATGAGTAACCCCCTTGAAGATTTAATAGTATTGATATCATGTAAATACATCTGGAGTCCTCCGTATTTAAGTCTGTTAGCATTTACTAGAGTACATGACATCAGATGTATTTTTTATCTACAAAATTTGGTATTTAGCTTGTCAAACACAGTTCATGGTGATGAACCTAAATTATTATAAAATAAATAAGTTTAGCTAATACGACAAGAAATGTTAAATTTCTTTCAAACTAATTATCGGATATTAGAGATTAAAAGTCAATAAAAAATAATATAAAAAACAATAAAATTATACAATTTTAAAGCAAAAAATAAATTGTTCAAAAAAACGAAATTATTGACTAAAATATTTTTTGAATTAGGTAATATGCTGAAAAGTATCAAGAAACATAAAAAAACAACAAAGTGAATATATATCTTTTAGGAGGAGGATATATAATGGTACAAAAAATAAGTTATCGTGAATTATTTAATGGCATAGAAGTACCTGTAGAACTTATAGATGGGCAGCAGGTCATTCCTATAAATTTTGATAATGGTGCTACTACGCCACCTTTAAAGCAAGTAGACAAATTTATATCCGAAAATATATTGATGTATGGATCTGTAGGAAGAGGTGGCCATAAATCAGAATATTGCACAAAAGCTTATGAACTTTCTAAGGAAGAAGTACTAAGCTTTTTTGGTGTCACACAATTAGATGAGTATGATGTCATTTATGTTAAAAATACCACAGAGGGAATCAACTTATTAGCCAATACCTTATGTGATCGAAATAACTATAAGATATTAACTTCTAGAATGGAACATCATGCCAATGACCTGCCGTGGCGAAATGTGGGGGATGTTTTTTATGTGGATGTAGATAAGCAGGGGAAGATAGATTTAGAAGAGTTAGAATATATGTTAGAACGTGCAATGGGGACAATTAAATATGTAACTATCACAGCGGCAAGTAATGTAACAGGTTATATTACCGATGTTCATCAGATAGCTAAGATTGCACATAAATATGGGGCAAAACTTCTAGTAGATGGGGCACAAATTGTAGCTCATAGGCCTATTCACTTAAAGGGACAAACAAAAGAAGAGGATATAGATGGTTTAACATTTTCGGGGCATAAGATGTATGCGCCATTTGGTAGTGGTGTAGTTATAATAAAAAAAGAGCTTTTAAAAGGTAAGAAACCATTTTTACAAGGTGGCGGCTCAGTCAAAGCTGTATTTGATTATGATGTTTATTATAAAGATACGTGGGAGGCTGAGGAAGCAGGTTCACCAAATTTTTTAGGTTGTATGTCCATAGTGGCTGCTATGACAGTGCTTAAAGCTATAGGATTAGAGAAAGTTGCAGAGCATGAAGATGGTTTAAGAAAAAGGCTTATCAAAGGTCTAAATAGCATGAAGCAAATTATTTTATACGGTGATCATAGAGAAGAAAATAGGGTAGGTGTAGTACCTTTTAATGTAAAGGATATTCATAATAAAGAAGTAGGAAGACTGCTACAAGAAGTAAGAGGAATAGCAGTAAGAACAGGGTGCTTTTGCGCACATCCATATGTTATGCGTTTGATGGGAGTTACTGAACGAGAAAGATACTACTATTTAAGGCATCCAGAATTAAAATCGCCAGGAATGATTAGAGTTAGCTTCGGGCTCTATAACACAGAAGAAGAAGTAGATGAGTTCCTAGATACATTAGAATTTATAATAAATCATTATAGTTAAAAAATAAGGTATTGCAAAATCGGGCCGCTGAGGTAGTGGTGGGTGAGAGGATACTCCTTCCGTAATTTATGAGAGGCTAAG
>USPX01000033.1 GCA_900556665.1 uncultured Eubacteriales bacterium | reverse complement strand
AGTCAATATATTTATCTAATTTAAGAATCGCATCTACATCTTCTCTACTTTCCATTAAAGCAATCCAACCTTCTGGTAAACCTGCTTCTATTGTTACATCACGAATAATCTCAAATAATATTTTGTTTGTCTCTTTAGCTTCTCTTCCACCTTTTAATAAAACAGCATTACCACTTTTTAAACATAAAGTAGAGATTTGAACAAGTGCATCCGGTCTAGATTCAAAGATTACCCCTATTACTCCTATTGGACATGCTACTCTTGTTAAAACTAAATCTGTATCTAATTCTGTTTGTAATTGAATTTTACCTACTGGATCTTCTAATTTTAATAAACTTGAAATTCCTGCTACTACATCATTAATTTTAGCATCTTCAAATCTTAAACGTTTTAATAATGGCATAGCCACATTTTCTTTTTCACTATTTGCCATATCTATTGCATTTGCTTTTTTAATCTCATCAGCTCGCTGTATAAGTGCTTTACTAATTGCTTTTAATGCATTATCTCTAATTTCCCCACTGGTTGCTGCAAGTGCAATGGATGCTTCTTTAGCTTTTTTTGCATTTTGCACAATATCCATATCTATTAACCTCCTAATTTGTGTATCGTATAAATCTAAATTTGTCAATAATATCTGATTTTAATCTTATTATATATTATCAATAATATTCTTACAATTACTTTATTTAATTAACTAACTTGACATTTATCTACAAAATCTATTTTCAGACATATACATTATATTATTTTTCGGCTTTTTTTACTGTTCAATTAGGGCTAAAAACTCATTTTCTGTTAAAATAGGAATATTTAGTTCTTTTGCTTTTTTATTTTTACTTGAACTTGACTCACTATCATTGTTAATGAGATAGTTAGTATTCTTACTTACAGAACCTGTTACTTTACCACCTAAAGATTCAATCTTAGCTTGAAGTTCTTTTCTATTTTTAAAGTGTTGTACATCTCCTGTCACAACAAATGTTTTTCCTGCAATTGGTGACTCTACAGGTGCCTTTAATTCTTCTTGTTTAAACTTAAGTTCTTTCACAAGATTCATTACCATTTGTTTATTTTCTTCTAAGCTAAAGTACTCATTAAATATTTGTGCAATAACTGGACCTACTCCATCTATTTGAGTAAGCGCTTCACTAGAAGCTAACATCATTTTTTCTAAGTCATTATTATAGTGTTTACAAATTAATTTAGCTGTTCCAAGTCCTACCCCATTAATCCCTAATGCATAAATAAAGTTAGCAAGTGCTACTTCTCTTGATTTATCAATAGATGCAATAAGTTTTTGATATGACTTTTGTCCAAGTCCTTCCATTTGAATAATTTCTGCTTCATAAGCCGTTAAATTATAAAGAGATGTAAAGTCTTTTAAATAACCTCTTTCTAAGAACTTTTCAATTGTAGCCTCTGAAAGTCCTTCAATATTCATAGCATCACGTGTTGTAAAGTGAGCGAGCGCACGTAATCTTTGTGCTTTACAGTTAGCATTTGTACAAACTAAAGTTTTAGCTGTTTTTTCTTTCTTGATTTCTGTATGGGCACCACACACTGGACAATGACTTGGAATTTCAATTGTATTACTTTGTGTAAGATTTTCTGCGATTTGTGGAATAATCATATTGGCTTTATAAACCTTTACAGTATCTCCTACACCTAATTTAAGCTCTTCTAAAATACTAAGGTTATGCACACTTGCACGTTCTACTGTAGTTCCTTCTATTTCTACTGGTTCAAAAATAGCTACTGGATTAATAAGTCCTGTTCTAGAAGTATTCCATTCAATATCTAAAATACGTGTCTCTACTACTTCATCTTGCCATTTAAAAGCAATAGAGTCTTTAGGGAACTTAGCTGTTTCTCCAAGAGAAGCTGAGTAAGCTCTATTATCATAAGTAAGTACTAAACCATCAGAAGCGAATTCTTGCTTATCAATAGATTCTGCAAAGTATTGTACTGTTTCTTCTATATTATCTGCTGTTACCTTTTTGTATTCTACGATTTGGAAACCAATATTGTGGAGCCATTCTAACTGTTCAGATTTTGTTTCAAACTCTGGTCCACCTACTGCTAATGAGAAAGCATATAATCTTACATTTCTCCTAGCTGTTATTTCTGGATTTAACTGTCTTACACTTCCACTACATAAGTTTCTTGGATTCTTGTATTTATCTTCTTTATCACCTAAGCGTTCATTGATTTGGTTAAAGTCTTCATAAGTAATAATCGCTTCACCACGTACAACTATTCTCTCTTTATAATCAATTGTAAGTGGAACATTCTTAAAGGTTCTAAAGTTATTTGTAATTTCTTCTCCTACTGTCCCATTCCCTCTAGTTACTGCACTTACAAGTTTCCCCTCTTCATAAGTGGCTACAATTGTAAGTCCATCTAATTTCCATGAAAGTAAACCTTCTTGACCAACTAAAAATGATTTTAGCTTACTTACTTCTTTTGTTTTATCTAAGGAAAGCATACGTTTTGGATGAGTAACTTTTGGAAGGCTACTTAAAACTTCATAACCAACATTTTGTGTCACACTTCCTGCAAGGATTGTGCCTGTTTCTTCTTCTAATCTTACAAGTTCATCATATAACGCATCGTATTCACGGTTGCTCATAATTTCTGTATCTTCTTGTTCATAGGCATATGCTGCTTTTTGTAAGGTACTTACTAATTCTTTCATTCTTGCTATTTTATCTATACTCATTATATTTCCTCTTTCTTCTAATCATCATAGTCCTTTTTTATTAGAATAACCATTTTTATAGTTTCTAAAAAAATAGACTCCTAAAAGTTTAACTTTCTTTCAGGAGTTCTATTTTGTCAATTATTTATCTTATTATAACCTATCATTAGTAAAAATTATAGTTTTTTTAACTTAGCAAATCTCGTACTAAGTTGTTTTGTATCTCCGTTATCAAATGCAATTGTTACGAAGATATCATCATTTTTACCTTCAACATTTATAATTGTTCCTTGACCAAATTTAATATGACGTACTACATCTCCAGCTTTAAAGTCAGCCACTGCACTTGGTAAGTTTTCTGCTTTTTTAACCGCCCCAAATGGTGAGAATGTATTTGTACGCATTGTTGGCATTTTAGGTTTTTCTATAGCTTTACCAATGAATGTTTTCTTTTCAGTACTGCTGCTTGCACCACTACCTATAAATGTACGTTTTTCCATTTCACGTTTTTGTAATAAGCCTTGTGGTGTGCCTGGTCTATTGAAACTTGATTTCTCATTATCAAATGGGCTTCTTGGTTTTACATTTAAGTTTGCAAGATTTGTTACCTCTACTGGCAATTCTTTAATAAATCTTGATGGCATACTATATTGTGTACGTCCAAACATTGTACGTTGTTCTGCATAAAGAATGAAAAGCTTTTCTCTCGCTCTTGTAATCCCTACATAGCATAAACGTCTTTCTTCTTCTAATTTATCGTCCCCTTCAGTAAGACTCATGTAACTTGGGAATAATCCTTCTTCTACTCCTGGCATAAATACTACAGGGAATTCTAGACCTTTGGCACTATGAAGTGTCATTAAAACTACTGAGTTACTTTCTTCATCATAGTTATCTACATCTGCTACAAGTGCTACTTCTTCTAAGAAGTCTCCTAAATTAGGATCTTCACTTTGTTCCATATAGTGTACTGTTTTAGAAACTAACTCATCGATATTTTCAAGACGTTCTGTAGCTGTTTCACCTTCTGTCATACGAATGTGATTTCTAAACTCAGTTTTTTCAATAACTGCATCAATTAAGGCTTTAATATCATTTTCTTCTGCAATAGCTCTTAATTCTTCAATAAGATTTGTAAATGCTAATACCTTTTGTGATGGTCCTGCACCTAAAATACCCATTTCTTTTGAAAGTTTAGCTGCCTCGAAGAAATCCATATTGTTACGATCTGCATATTCCCCAATTGTGCCAATACTTGCTGCACCAATTCCACGTTTAGGTACATTGATGATACGTTTAAGGGCAATATCATCTTTTGGATTACAAATTACTTTAAGGTATCCAATAAGGTCTTTGATTTCTTTACGTTCGTAGAATCGTACCCCACCTAATAAACGATAAGGAATAGACGCTGATATTAATTTTTCTTCCAGTACACGTGATTGTGCATTTGTACGATATAAAATAGCGAAATCTTTAAAGTTTCTATCGCCACTTTCTACACTGCGTACAATATTTGCTGTAATTGTTTCTGCTTCACGATATTCATTATTAGTAGGTACAACTGATATAATTTCACCTGCTGGACTTTCTGTCCAAAGCTTCTTAGCCTTTCTGCCGCGGTTGTGCGCTACAATGCCGTTGGCTGCGTCTAAGATATTTTTAGTTGAGCGATAATTTTGCTCAAGTTTAATAACCTTAGCATCTTTAAAGTCTTTTTCAAATCCTAAAATATTTGTAATATCTGCACCACGCCATCCATAAATAGATTGGTCATCATCCCCTACTACGCAAAGGTTATTATGTGCTTTAGCTAACATTTCTACAAGTTGATATTGGGCACCATTTGTATCTTGATACTCATCAACTAGGATGTAACGGAATTTATTTTGATAATAAGTTAATGCTTCTACATTTTCTTTAAATAATAAATAAGTATTGACTAACAAATCATCAAAATCCATTGCATTATTTTCTTTAAGTCTACGTTGATATTCTGTATAAATCTTAGCAATGATTTTTTCTCTATAATCTTCTCCAGCATTTTTAGTTGCTAAATCTGGTGTTTCTAATTGGTTTTTCTTACTACTAATTGCACCTAGAACCGCTCCAACTTGGAAGTTCTTTTCACTAATATCTAATGCTTTTAAAACATCTTTAATAAGTGCTTTTTGATCTGCTGTATCATAAATAGTAAAGAACTTGCCATAGCCAATGCTCTCTGCATATCTTCTTAAAATACGTACACTCATGGCATGGAATGTACTTACCCACATTTCATTGACTTCTTCTTCACCAATGAGGTTACCAATTCTCTCTTTCATTTCTTTAGCAGCTTTATTGGTAAATGTAATCGCTAGGATATTCCAAGGTTTTACACCCTTATTTTTCACAAGATGTGCAATACGATGTGTTAGCACGCGTGTTTTACCTGAGCCGGCTCCCGCAAGTACTAGAAGAGGCCCTTCTGTTGTTAAAACTGCTTCTTTTTGTCTATCATTTAATCCACTTGTAAAATCCATATTTATTCTCCTTTAAATCTAAAAGGTACTTTATACAAAAAGAAAGTGGCTAATGCCACATTCTTTTATCACCTATCTTCTTTCTGGTGGTATTCTCTCTAATATTATTTTATACCCATCTGAGCCATAACTTAAACTTCTGTTTACACGACTAATTGTCGCTGTTGAGGCATGAGTTACTTCTTGAATCTCTGTATAAGTTTTTTTGTCTTGCAGCATCTTTGCTACTTCTAAACGTTGCGCAAGAGATTTGATTTCATGAATTGTACATACATCTTCGAAAAACGCATAACATTCATCTATTGTTTCAAGTGTTAAAATAGCTTCAAATAATTTATCTATTGCTTGATCTTTTATCTTGGAGTTCATAATTTGCTTCATCTCCTCGCCTATATTATCACTTTATCATTGTACAGTATGAAAATAATTATTTCAATCTCTTTTGGGAAATATAAGAAATTAGCATTTCGGTATTTGTATTTAAAACAAGCTCTTCTGGGAAGCCTATTTCTTCTAATAAAGAGGTTCCTTCATCAAATTTTCCTAAATCTAAATGAAAATGTGCATCTGTTCCTAATACAATAGGTGTCTCATAAGCTTTACAATAACCTAGCATTTCTATAAGATTTTCTCTTACACCAGGACGATAACTTGTAGGTTTAAGTGAAGCAATATTTACTTCAAGCAATGTCTTCGTTTCTTTTGCCTTCTTCACTAATCTTTCCATATCAATTGGGTATCTTGCATCCCCTGGATGTCCAATAATATTAATATATTTATTTTCCATAACTTTTTCAAGGCAACTTGTCACTTCTTCTTTACTTCCAAATGGAATACAAGGTGGATGTAAGCTGGCAATAGCCATATCTAATCCCTTTAATGTTTCTTCATCTAAATCAATTGTGCCTGAATAGTCCATAATATTTGTTTCTGCACCTTTTAAAATACGTACACCATACATTTCCTCAGGTATAATTCTTAGATTAGCAAAATGAAAGGCGTGTGCCCCTCCTGGCATAGCTGGTGTATGATCTGTTATTGCAATGGCCTCTAACTGTTTCTTACTTGCCTCACGTACAAGTTCATCTAATGTATTATACGCATGTCCACTTGAAACAGTATGTGTATGTGTATCTACTAAAAGTCTCATTTCTTCTCCCTCCAATAGCCTAATTACATTTCTTTTCATTATAACATAGTTTTATTATTTCAATGGATTATCCATTTTTATTTCAATAGCCATATTTCCAAAATTTTATATTGCATATATGATATTTATAACTTATAGTAACTCTAGAAGTTTGCATGACATAATTTTATTACATTAAGGAGTACATAATGAATAACTACAAAATTACTATAACACGTTTTTTAAGCATTATTATAGGTACATTACTTATTGCAATTGCAACTAATGCAATCATTATTCCAAATCACCTTTTAAGTGGTGGTATCAGTGGTATTGCCCTATTATTACACTTTCTTTTTAACTTCAAAGTAAGTCTTTTGGTCATACTATTTAATATCCCACTTCTTATATTAGGGCTTTTATATTTACAAAAAACTTATTTGGCCTATAGCTTATTTGGCATGTTAATGCTTTCTTTCTGGTTAGAACTAACAAGTAACTTTGTTATTGCCACAAATAATACACTTTCTATTTTATTAATAGGTGGTTTATTCCAAGGTGTAGGTACAGCACTTGTTTTTAAATATGATGGTTCAACTGGTGGCACAGATATTATTTCTAAAATTATCCAAAAGCATTTCTCCGTTAATATGGCCACAACTAACTTCGCCATTAACTTAGTCATTATCAGCTTATCTATTTATTTCTTTGATATTGATATGGCTACCCTTACAATTGGTATGATGTATGTTGCAAGTAAAATCACTAACTTTGTAGTAGATGGTCTTAATCGTAAACGTACACTTTACATTATTACAGATAAAGCCCATTATAATACACTTTCTCAAACTTTACTTGCTGAGCTTAATCGTGGTGTTACAATGATTCCTGCTATTGGTGCGTATACACATGATGAAAAATATATTTTATTTACAACTGTAAGTATGCGTGAAGTAGCTAAAGCAAAACAAATTGTCTTATCAGTTGACCCAAAAGCCTTTATGACTATTACCGAAACCTCTCAGGCCATCGGAAATGGACGCGGCTTTACTGAACTTCAAAATTCTATATAAACAGGATAAAGGAGGTGCTTTGAAATTATAAATAATTTCGCAGCACCTCCTTATTTTAACTTTAATCTAAACTTAGATTAAAACTGCATTTCATTAACGAATAATTGGTGGGAAACCAACTTTCTTTTGAACCTTGCGAAGTGTTTTTGTTGCAAGGTAATTTGCTTTCTCTGCATTTGCTTTGATGATCCCATCAATATATGCTTTATCTTGTGAAAGTTCTTTGAAACGTGTTTGAAGTGGACGAAGTTCTTCTACTACAGCTTCTCCAACTGCCATTTTAAAATCACCGTAACCTTTACCAGCAAACTCAGTTTCAATCTCATCCATTGTTTTACCTGTAATAGATGAGTAGATTGTCATTAAGTTACTAATACCTGGTTTATTTACTTCATCAAAACGTACTACTGCTTCAGAGTCTGTTACAGCACGTTTAAATTTACGCATAATAACTTCTGGTGCATCTGTAATTCTGATTACTGCATTTTCATCTTCATCAGATTTAGACATTTTCTTAGTTGGTTCTTGAAGACTCATGATTTTTGCGCCAACCTTTGGAATGTAACCTTCTGGTACTTTGAATGTCTCACCATATGCATTGTTAAATCTGATGGCAATATCACGTGCAAGTTCTAAGTGTTGTCTTTGATCTACTCCTACTGGTACTAAATCTGTTTGATAAAGTAAAATATCTGCTGCCATAAGGACTGGATATGTAAAGAGTCCTGCGTTAATATTGTCACCGTGTTTTTGAGATTTATCTTTGAACTGTGTCATACGTCCAAGTTCACCCATATAAGTAAAACAATTAAGAATCCAAGCAAGTTCAGCATGTGCTGATACATGAGATTGCATGTAAATAATATTTTTCTCTGGATCAAGTCCTGCTGCAATATAAAGCATCATTAAATCTCTAGCATTTTTTCTAAGTGTAGCTGGATCTTGTCTTACTGTAATTGCATGCATATCTACGATACAATATAAGCTATTATACTCATCTTGTAAATTTGTCCAATTTTTAAGGGCACCTAAATAATTTCCTAAGGTAATCGTACCTGATGGTTGCATACCACTAAAAATAATCTTCTTCTGTTCACTCATTTTTCGTGCACCTCTCTTAGTTTTTTATCTTCTTTAATGTTATCAGACAACTTCTGTTAAATCAAGGGAAAAGTCAATAGTTCTGTACGAATGCTGATAATTATCATATAATATGTTCATAAGCACTTAAGGAGGCTATAATAATGAAAAAAATTGCAAGTTTTACCGTAAACCACATTGATTTATTACCAGGTATTTACACATCACGTGTAGACTATGTTAACGATGTAGCGGTTACAACTTATGACTTACGTATGAAAAGACCTAACTTAGAACCAGTTATGAACACAGCAGAAATTCATGCTATTGAACATATTGGTGCAACATTCCTTCGTAACCATAAAGAGTTTGCTGATGAAGTAATCTACTTTGGGCCAATGGGATGTCGTACAGGTTTCTACCTTATCTTAAAAGGTGATAGAAGCTCAGAAGCTATTGCACCACTTATTACTGAACTCTTTGAGTTTGTAGCAAACTTCCAAGGTGAAATTCCAGGTGCTACAGCTAGAGATTGTGGTAATTACTTAGATCTTAATTTACCAATGGCAAATTATGAAGCTAAAAAATACTTAGAAGAAACGCTTCTTAAATTAACACCTGCAAACTTAGTTTATCCACAATAATATTAGGGTGTAATATTATTAAAGGGACTATAGATTATCATATACCTTGAAATGGTAAAGATCATCTATAGCCCCTCTTTTATTTTATATAAGAGTATCTTTATATACTAATACATTTATAAATCCATATATCTTATGCATCTATATATTCTGCTCTGATATAGATTGGCTTATTGCCACTTTATAACCTTTAAATTCTTTTATTAATATTGCTGCAACAATAACAGTTGAAATCATATCACTCATTGGTTGTGCGAGCCATACCCCTTTAAGTCCACCTACTTTAGCCATAATAAGAATTACTGGAATTAAAATAACTACTTGTCTTAATAAACTAAGAAATGTTGCCATTTTAGCTTTTCCTATAGCTTGGAAATAGTTTGAGCCCATAATAGATACTGCTAAGATTGGCATTGTAATTGTATATAATCTAAGGCCTGGCGTAGCAATCTCTAACATTGTGCCATCCCCATCAAACATTTTTATAAAGGTAGCAGGTGCTAGCTGGATAATGGCAAATCCAATTACTAAAATTACTGTTGCAAATCCCATTGCTAATAAACTTGTTTTTTTAGCACGCTCATAATTTTTAGCACCATAGTTGTAACCAATGATTGGTTGTGCACCTTGATTAATACCAAAAATCGGCATTAATACTAACATTACAATAGCACTAATCGAAGTCATTGCACCAATAGCAATTTGTCCACCTGTCTCATTTAAAACTTTATTCATTACAACTTGTACCAGACTAATTGCTAATTGCATGGCACATGGCGCTGTTCCTATAACAAATATTGATTTCACAATGAAACCTTTTAGCTTTAGATTTTCCTTATGTAATTTAAGATTTGACTTCCCTTTTGTAAAATAATATAGACCTATAACTGCTGTAACAACTTGTGAAATAATTGTAGCTAATGCAGCTCCTTGAATCCCCATATTTAAACCAAAAATACATACTGCATCTAATATAACATTAATTACACAACCAATAATCATGCAAGCAGCCGACATTTTAGGATTGCCATCAGCACGCATAATACTTGTAAATACAAAACTACTTACATTAAAAATCGTTCCTAATAAAAATATATTAATATACTGCTTGCCATAAGGAATTGTTTGCTCATTTCCACCAAAAGCACCTAACAATTCCCCGGCAAATAACATACCACAAATCATTAATATAATTCCCATAATCACTGCAATAGTTACAGCATTTCCTAAAACCTTTTCAGCTTCTTCCTTTTTTCCTTGTCCTAACCTAATAGAAATTAGTGAAGTGGCACCTATTCCAACAAGCATTGCAAGACCTAATATAATAGTTAAAATAGGCATTGTAATTCCTACACCTGTTATAGCCAAATAACCTATATCCGGTATATTGCCTATAAATATACGGTCTACTACATTATATAATGAGTTTACAAGCATCCCTATAATAGCTGGTATAGAGTATTTTATTAATAATTTCCCTATTGGTTCATTTGATAATTCTATATCTCTACTCATTTTTCCCTCCTATTTCCTATATTCCATACTTACTGAGTATAATACAATCTTTATATCTATACAACATCAAAAAACAGCCCCATTTACTTTATTACATTTTTTACCTTTTCTTTAACATTTTAATAAGTATTACATATTATATTTATGAAAAAACTAATCATTCAAGGAAGTGGCCTTATGTCAGGTTATATTAAACATTATTTCGTATGTGCAAATAGTGCAAAGGGATTTAGAAATCTTTTTGATTCAAATCTCAATATGCTTAATAAAATATATATATTAAAAGGTGGCCCTGGAACAGGGAAATCTTCTCTTATGAAAAAAGTAGGTACTTATTTTGCTAATGAAGGCTTTGATGTTGATTATATTCATTGTTCTTCTGACCCAGATTCTTTAGATGGTATTGTTATTCGTAAGCTTAGTGTCGCTATTGTAGATGGTACAGCACCTCATGTTATTGAACCAAAGGCTCCTGGTGCTATTGAAGAATATGTAAATCTAGGCGTAGCTTGGAATATCCCTGAACTTGAAAAACATAAAAAAGAAATCCTTTATTTGCAACAAGAAATTAGTGGCGCTTATCCTAAAGCTTATAAACACTTCGCTGACGCCTTACTTATTCATGATGAATGGGAAAAAATCTATATTGATAGCATGGACTTTAAAAAAGCCGATCAATTAGCTACTAAAGTTGCACATGAAATTATTGGTATGAATAAACTCGATAAAGAAGCAACTATTATGCATCGTTTCTTTGGTGCTTCTACACCAAAAGGCTCTATAAACTTTGTACCAAATATCATTAATACCGTTAAAACACATTATTATATCAAAGGCCGTCCTGGTTCTGGTAAATCTACACTTCTTAAAAAACTCATGTATTTGGCTGAGGAACGTGGTATTGATGCAGAAATTTATCATTGTAGTTTTGACCCTGATAGTTTAGATATGGTTTTACTTCCAGAGCTTGATGTGTGTATATTTGATAGTACTGCCCCACATGAATATGAACCAGACCTTACAAAAGACCATTTAGTAGATATGTATGCCGAAATTATTGCACCTCAAACAGATGAAAACAATCATGAAGTACTCTCTGATATTCAAAAACGTTACAAACAAACAATAAGTGCTGGTACTTCTGAACTCTCTTATGCAAAAACATTACATGATGACCTTGAACAATACTATATTAGTGCAACTGACTTTACTAAGATTGATGCCATTTATGAAGATCTCCTTTCAAAAATTAAGTCTCTCATCTAATCCCTAATTTTCACTTATTCATTAAATGCTATAACGTAAGATATAAAAATACCGTAAACTAATAGTATTAGTTTACGGTATTTTTATTGCATAAATTATAAGTTTATTACTAAAGACAGACTACCTATAAGTTTCTGGTTTTAATTTAACATACTTTCTTACTCTTATAACTTTATGTCCCATAGGCTTGATCCTATCATACCTCTTCCACACAAATATAAGCCCCATAAATATTAACTCTAATCCAATTAATATACCTATTAACACTCTTTTCATACACACTCCCCTTGTCTTTATACTTTTATAAAATTCACCCTTGTATAAGTCGTATTAATATATCTACCTACTTACAACTTATTTCTCATCCTTTTTAATAACTTTTTTACTAGAAATCAGTTTTTTACAGTGATTGCAAAAGTAATTTGTAGCTCCACATGCTGCTACAACTTCTACCTCCTGATGACAATCTGGACAATAATATTTCTCTTTCATTTTCTTCATTCCTTCCACTACTTATACCATTCCCAATATAATCTAATTTTACTCTCTTTTTATAAGTCTACCATAACAATAGCTTGACTAGAAATACCTTGTTCTGCACCAGTGAAACCTAACTTTTCTTCTGTTGTTGCTTTAATATTCACTTGACCTACCTCTATTTCTAGTGCCCTTGCAATATTCTCACGCATCGCTAAAATATGTGGTGCCATCTTAGGCTTTTGTGCAATAATTGTTGCATCAATATTATGAATCACTGCTTTTCTGTCTTTTAAAAGCTTACCTACATGTTCAAGTAAACTGATACTTGAAATGCCCTTATACTGAGGATCTGTATCTGGAAAATGCTTTCCTATATCACCTTCAGCTATTGCACCTATTAATGCATCCATAATTGCATGTACTACTACATCTGCATCTGAATGTCCTAATAACCCCTTATCGTGTGCAATTTCTACACCGCCCATTATAAGCTTTCTACCTTCTACCAATTGATGTACATCATATCCCATACCTACTCTTAACATTTATTTCTCTCCTTTATACTATTTTATACATTTACCGTACGATATATTATACCTAACCTTCTAACTTTTTAATAAATCTTGCTACGCCATCTTCTTCATTACTTGCAATCACCTTAGTTGCCACTTCTTTTAACTCATCAGCAGCATTAGACATTGCATAGCTATAGTCCGCAATATGGAACATACTAAGATCATTTAAGTTATCTCCAAAACAAACAATTTCCTCATAATCGCATCTCTGTTTTACTTTTGATACACCATTAGATTTAGAAGCCTTTTTACTATATACCTCTAATAAATATGCACCTTCCATATAATTATCTTTATATAAGGCATAATCTATTCCTTCTATATCTTTAATTAACTGTGCAATTTCTTCAATCTTCTTCTTTTCATCCATAAACACAAAATAAATAATATTTCTTATATCTTCTGGGTTATGCTTTTTAAAGAGTTTAGCATTTTTACGTTCTTCATAAAATATTGTCTCATATGGATTTAAGGCCTTATTATAATGGGCTGTTAATTGTCCTTTACCTCTTTCATCATCAATTGTATAAATAAAGCCACCTTTTTGAGCCTTATTTAAACGGCTCATTATTTCTTTTGAAGCCGTACTTTCTATATACTCCACATCAATATATGCATGTTGTTTCAAATCATATAATGCCACCCCATTCATTAATACAATAGGAATATTAATATGAAGCCCTTCTAATATTCTTTCTACTGTAGCCGATGTTCTTGCTGTAGCTATAGAAAATTGCACGCCTGTTGCAATCAACTCATTTAAGGTTGCTTTACTATAGGCTGTAATTTCTTTCTTATTATTTAATAGTGTACCATCTAAATCTGAAATATATAATCGTTTTTTCACACCATACTCACTTTCTATACTATTCTTGATAATATTAGCTGATTTTCTCCATGGTATCATATTTCCTACTTAAAATCTATCTTATAACACATTATAAAATAATACAAAAAAACACCCCAGCTTATTAATATAAACTGAAGTGTTCTTTAGAAGTAGCGGAAAAGGGATTTGAACCCATGACACCACGGGTATGAACCGTGTGCTCTAGCCAACTGAGCTATTCCGCCATATAAGTATTAAATTAATACCGAGTGGTCGCTACAGGGCTCGAACCTGTGACCCCCTGCTTGTAAGGCAGGTGCTCTCCCAGCTGAG
>USPX01000032.1 GCA_900556665.1 uncultured Eubacteriales bacterium | reverse complement strand
ACATATGATGTAAATGATGTGCCAGAGGTCATTGATTGTGGAAGGACAGTAATCGGCAAGGCATTTCATGAAGATGTAGTAGATAAAGATGTTTATTTAGAGTTAACAGCATATAAAGGGCCTGTATTAATCTTACATGGCACAGCAGATAACCTAGTAGAGTATACCTATTCTATGCATGCACAAAAAATGTATGAGGAGGGTCAATGTCATTTACAGCTTATTGAAAATGCAGGACATGGATTTAATAAGGAAGAAAGAGAAAGTGTATGTGCATCCATTAAAGCATTTTTAGAAGAGAAAAAAGTACCTATAAATATTCAATTAGAAAATAATTCAGAAGATGTAACAGCTTATGAAGTTAATCCTAGTACTATTACTATAAAAGGTAAAAAAGATGATTTAGAAAAAATAACTTACAATCCATATTTTCATTACAGATTGTGAAGGGGAAAATGTAGAAGAGAAATTCATTAATAAAGTATATTTTACAGGTTACTGTGATAACGATTTATTTAAAGGGACAGTTGTTCAGGGAGGCTGTGATACACAAGAATATGAAGATAATCAGTTAATTAGTATGCATGCTGAATATACATTAGTTGGTTTAGATCATGAAAATAAAAAGAGCTATATCCATATTATTAATAAAAGAGTAGGAGATGAATGGAAACCAACATTACATACCAATAGTCATACACTTAGGTGGATGAATGAGACAGACTTTACAGCAGTATTAGAACATTCTTCTTATGGACCTAAAGTTAGAATCTTTGCAAAGTAGGAGAAGTTAAGTGGAGAAAAGGGCTTTTTTATTTAATGGAAAAGTACATAATGTAAAAATAAAGCAATAAATGATAATAAGTAGTGAAAACTGTAGGTCTTAGTTTATAAGACTTACAGTTTTTTTGTGGACTATGATTAATTTAAAAGTATAGTTTAAAAAGATATAATATATTTAAGACAAAACTTAGATGGAGATGGATGAAATGGGAGAACAGGAAGTAAAGAAAAGGCAAAGTAAAGCTATAGATATGCTAAGTGGCAGCATATTTGATAAGCTTTTATTATTTGCCTTGCCACTAGCTGCAAGTAGCATTTTACAGCAGCTATTTAATGCAGTAGATGTAGCAGTAGTAGGGAGATTTGCAAGTAGTAGGGCTCAGGCGGCAGTAGGATGTGTAGCGCCGTTTGTTAACTTACTACTTAATATTTTTATAGGTATTTCGGTAGGTGCCAATGTAGTCATTGCTAAGTACATTGGACAAAATATAAAAGATGAGATTAGAAGAACAGTACATACAGCCATTATTGTAGCTTTATTAAGTGGGGTATTTTTATTAGGGTTCGGACAACTTGTTGCAAAGCCTGTGCTAATGTGGATGAATACACCTTTAGATATTATAGAAGATGCCACACTTTATTTACGTATTTACTTTTTAGGCATGCCTTTTATATTACTTTATAACTTTGGTGCAGCCATTTTAAGAAGTATAGGGGATACGAAGAGACCTTTTTACTGTTTAATGGTAGCTGGCATTATTAATGCAGGCTTAAATTTGTTTTTAGTGATTGTATTTCATATGGGCGTAGCAGGGGTAGCTATTGCTACTGTAGTTTCTAATATGATTAGTTCAAGTATGGTACTTTACCTTTTAATGCATGAACAAAGTGATATTAAATTATGTTTAAATGAGTTAAAGATATGGAAACCGGAATTAATACAAATGTTAAAAATAGGCCTTCCAGCAGGACTACAAACTTCTGTATTTTCTATAGCCAATATATTTATTCAATCTGCTTTAAATGGCTATGGTTCAGATGCAGTAGCAGGCTCAGCAGTTATTATAAATTATGAATTTGTGACATACTTTATTGTATCTGCTTTTGGACAGGCAACCGTTACATTTACAAGCCAAAATTATGGGGCAGGACAATATGAAAGATGTAAAAAGGTATTTCGTCTGGCATTACCAACTTGTATGGGGATTATTTTATGTGTCAGTTGGGGCTTTATATTAGGCAGAGATTTCTTTATAGGTATATTTACTTCAGAGCCTAAAGTTGCAGAATATGCCTCTATACGTATGATTCATATTATGGCCTTATATATTTTAATTCCAACCTATGAAATTGGAGGCGCTGCACTTAGAGGAATAGGTTACTCTATGACACCAGCACTTATTACTATATTTGGAACATGTGTATTAAGACTTGTATGGATTTATACAGTGTGTAAAGTTTATACAGGATTTGAAACACTTATAAATGTATATCCTATTTCATGGGGTGTAACAGGCACAATCGTATTAATTACTTACTTTATCATACGTAAAAGAGTATTTGCCAAGGCGCAATAAAAAGCTGATTATTCATTGATGATGTATTAAAATATGGTATGGATGGTAAGAACATAGAATAAAAAAGGTATTGGAGTATGAATATGAAAGTAGGACTAGTATTAGAAGGTGGCGCAATGCGCGGGATGTATACAGCAGGTGTATTAGATGTATTTTTAGAAAATGGCATAGAATTTGATGGCATTATAGGTGTATCAGCGGGGGCTATTTTTGGTGTAAATTTCCTTTCAAAGCAAAAGGGAAGAGTGATAAGATACAATAAACGTTTCAATGGGGACAAAAATTATTTAGGACTTCGTCCTTTAATTAAAACAGGAAATATTGTGGATACAGAGCTAGCTTATCATAAAGTACCAAGAGAGTTAGATATCTTCGATGATGCAACTTATATGGCTTCTAAGGTACCTTTTTATGCAGTTGTGACTAACATTGAAACAGGTGAAGCAGAATATAAACAAGTGACTAGTGTGTTTGAGCAAATGGATATTTTAAGAGCATCAGCTTCTATGCCTTTTTTATCCAGGCCAGTCATCATAGATGGCAATAAGTATTTAGATGGGGCTATAGCCGATAGTATTCCTTTCGAGAAGTTTAAGGAGATGGGTTATGACAAATTAGTTGTGGTACTTACAAAGGACAAGGATTATGTGAAGAAACCTATGTCACCACTTCTTACAAAGGCGGGGTATGGCAGGAAGTATCCTAAGTTTGAATATAGATTAAGACAGCGTTATGCCATGTATAATGAAACGATGGAGAGATTAAAGGAATTGGAGCAAAAGCAAGAAGTATTTGTGGTGCAGCCTTCTCAAAGATTAGAAGTGGGTAGAATAGAGAAGGACCCTGATAAACTCCAAGCATTATATGATTTGGGTATAAAGGATGCACAAAGTATGCTCGAAGATATAAAAGAGTATTTAAAAGATAGAAGATAAGGTTTATAAGGAGCAGCAATGAGAATTATTATTTCACCAGCTAAAAAGATGAATAGGGAGACTGATGTTTTTGAGGTACAAAAGTTACCTATATTTTTAGAGGACACAAAATTATTATGTGAGTCTATAAAAAATAAGTCATATGAAGAACTTAAAGCATTATGGTCTTGTAGTGAGAAACTAGCTCAGTTAAATTACGAAAGGTTTAAGGAGATTCAATTAGAAGAGCAGCTTACACCAGCCATTGTTTCCTTTGAAGGATTACAATATTTGCATATGGCACCTATGGTATTTACGCAAAAGGCCCTTGATTATTTAGAGGAGCACTTACGCATTTTATCAGGGTTTTATGGTGTGCTCACACCATTTACAGGGGTCACGCCTTATCGCTTGGAAATGCAGGCTAAGCTAAGTATAGGTAATAAAAAGGATTTATACGAATTTTGGGGAGATAAGTTATATCAAGCTGTTAGGTCAGATGATCATATTATTATTAATTTAGCATCTAAGGAATATGCTAAAGCCATTGAAAAGTACATTTCACCAGAGGATCAATTCATAACTATAGAATTTGCAGAGTATGTAAATGGAAAGGTTAAGCAAAAGGGGACTTGGGCTAAAATGGCCAGAGGGGAAATGGTGCGATTTATGGCAGAAAATCAGGTATCTAAGGTTGAAGAACTTAAGGCCTTTAATGTATTAGGCTATAGCTATAGAGAAGACTTATCAACAGATCAAAAGATGGTGTTCATTAGGAAAGCAGAGGGAAAATAGTTTATAAAAAAAGGGGAGATATAAGTGCAATATATTAACTTAAGAGATAATAGTGCCTGGAATGAAAGGGCAGTAAAGTGGTTCCATGAAAAATGGTCAGTGCCAGAGGAAGCTTATATAGAAAGCATAATGGCCTGCCAAGAAGCTAAAGCCGCTGTGCCACAATGGTATACACTCTTTCCCTACACGACGCTCTTCCGATCTGAAGGGGAAAAAATTATTGCAGGATGTGGCGTTATTGAAAATGACTTCCACAAAAGAAAAGATTTAAGTCCAAATGTGTGTGCAGTATATGTCGAAGAAGCATACCGTCATCAAAATATTTCCAGGGAAATGTTGAATTATGTCTGTAAAGATATGAAGGCTATGGGCATAGAAACTTTATATCTTATTACAGGCCATACCACCTTCTATGAAAAATGTGGCTGGCAGTTCCTTGAAATGGTTGAAGAAGATGATGGTAATATGATTAGAATGTATATCCATCACGAGAAGTAGCCCATTAGAGGTTGTTACAAATAAAGACTAGCGCACCTAAGATGAAATGATCCTAGATAATTCAGCAGGGTTTTGACGACAACCATAGGATAGCCAAAATATAAATAAACTCCAAAGTCCGCCTAAGAGATAAGCCATCTTGCAATCCGTGGTATTAGGAAAAGAGGCTGCTTGAACAGGTGTATGGGTCACTTCTTGAGACATGGTCGTAAAGCATTTAATATAACAGGCAAATACAATATCTCCTAACCCATTTTTGTTAAATACAGCAATATAGTTTATATAAGGTGTAATAAGGGTGAAGAAGGACTCAGCAAATTGTGGGATATTCCCTGCTTGTAAAGTAGGGGCTAAGCAATCAGAAAGGTCTTTCATAACTTGCATCATATAATGCTGGACAATATCTTCTTTCTTTTCAAAGTGCCTATAAAAAGTACGTCTAGAGATATCCGCCCTCTGGCAAAGTTCTGTAATAGTAATAGCAGCTAATGGCTTTTCCATAATAAGTTCTAAAAAGGCATTTATAATAAATTTATTATAGAGGTTGGTAGAAGGGTGTGCTTGTCCTTTTTTCATATTACTTATGCAACACAATTGATGGTGAATGTGTCACTTTCCTCCTAATTATTGTTATAGAGTTGACTGAATATTATAATTAATTGTGTCGCAGATAGGTAGAGAAGTAAAGAGAAAAGGGGGACATGTTATGATGAAGAGTCTATTTGATCAAATGCAGATTGGTTTGATTAATCAGTTTTTAAGCACACATTATAATAAAAGAACAGATGCCTATGGTGGTTCATTAGAAAATAGAGCACGTTTTTTAACAGAAGTTTGCAGCAAGATTAGAAAAGAACTTGGTGAAGACTATCCAATACTTATTAAATTAAATCAAGATGATTTAGTACAAGGAGGCTCAAAAGCAGAGGAAATTGCCAAGGTCTGTCAGCTCTTAGAAAAAGAAAAACTAGCAGATGCCATAGAACTAAGCTGTGGTACATTAATTAATACAAAAAGTAGCTATGGCCCAATTAATCTAATTAATTGAGCGCTAGCTACTGTTTATATATCTACATATTATGTATTTATACTAATAAACTTGTATTTATACTTATGTAATTATAAACACCTTGAAGTTTATAGTGACTATCAAAATGGATACATTAACTTTTGTTTTTATCTACCCAATGGGAATCTTAATAGAAAGCTGGGGACGTGGTGGGGGAGAGTCTGCCTCTGGAGTGATTTGCTGATACTCTTAGTGAAGATAAGTAAAGAGGTTTTAGCGCTGCTGTTTGAGCGATAGCGAGTTCAGCGCGTTTCTTTACTTATCAAGCTTAGAGTATCACAAATCACGGAAGGAGCAGCTCTAACGTCCCCAGCGATCTACTTAGTTCTCATACACAGCTTCATTAGTTACTTCAATGCCAAGTTTTTTAAATGTATTTTTATCTACAGAAGATAAAATAACAGATGTGTGTAATTGGCAACCTGCAAGTTTTGGAAGCTGTTGAAGTGCAAGTCTTGCATTTGGATCAGTAGCTGCACACATAGAAAGTGCAATAAGTACTTCATCTGTATGAAGACGAGGGTTTTTGCTACCTAAGTATACTGTTTTAACTTTTTGAATTGGCTCAATAAAGTCAGGTGAAATAAGGTGAATCTGATCTGCAATGTTACCTAATGTTTTAATAGCATTTAAAAGCACTGCAGAAGAAGCACCAAGTAAATCAGTTGTTTTACCTGTAACGATTGTGCCATCTGGAAGTTCTAATGCAGCAGCAGGTGCACCGATTTCCTCCGCTAATTTATTTGCAACTGGTACAACTGGGCGGTCATTTGTTGTAACCTTTGCTTGTTTAAGTAATAATTCAAGTTTATAAATTTCATCTTTAGTTGCTTCTTCTCTTCTGAGACGATTCATAGAGTGATAGTAACGACGAATGATTTCTTGTCTAGACGCCTCTTGACAAACTTCGTCATCAATGATACAATTACCTGCCATGTTAACACCCATATCTGTTGGTGATTGGTAAGGACATTCACCATAGATTCCTTCGAACATAGCAGCAAGTACTGGGTAAATTTCAATGTCGCGGTTGTAATTTACAGTAGTTACACCATAAGCTTCTAAGTGGAATGGGTCAATCATATTTACATCATTTAAATCAGCAGTAGCTGCTTCATAAGCAAGGTTTACTGGGTGTTTAAGTGGGATGTTCCAGATAGGGAAAGTTTCAAATTTAGCGTATCCAGCTTTTACGCCACGTTTGTTTTCATGGTATAACTGAGAAAGACAAGTGGCCATTTTTCCACTTCCTGGACCTGGAGCAGTTACAACAACTAATGGACGAGTTGTTTCAACATAGTCATTTTTACCGTATCCTTCGTCGCTTACAATATGTGCGATATTATTTGGATACCCTTCAATAGAATAATGATGGTATACTTTAATACCTCTATTTTCAAGTTTAGTTTCGAATGATTTAAGGGCAGCTTGACCTGTGTAACGTGTGATAACAACACTACTTACATAAAGTCCTTTTTCTCTATATACTTCGATAAGACGTAAAACATCTTCATCATAAGTAATCCCTAAATCGTGTCTTACTTTATTTTTTTCGATGTCAGCGGCATTGATAGAAATAATCATTTCAGCTTGATCAGCAAGTTGAAGTAACATTTGAAGTTTACTATCAGGCGCAAAACCTGGTAATACGCGAGATGCATGGTAATCGTCAAATAATTTACCACCAAATTCTAAGTAGAGTTTGTCACCAAATTGACTAATACGTTCGCGGATATGTTCAGATTGCATCTTTAAGTATTTGTTATTATCAAATCCAATTTTCATTTTTAATCTTCCTTTTCAACTAAATTTAATCCCTAAAGAAACGCTTTTCTTTTTAACAAAGATTAAGTGTATCATAGATAATGCATATAAGCACTAAAATAGTTTGTAAAAACAGATATTTCGTAAAAAATCACGAAGAAAAGACATATATTATAGACATATATGTTTATTTGTAATGGATATAACTCGGATATTGTAGATATTTTCAGTATGTGCAGATTTGCGTAAGTATATTGGTTTTGTTCGGAATATTTTAATAGAAAGTATTTATAAGAATAAATTATGAGAATATAATGAACTATGAACAAGAAAAAACTCATATAGGTTTTAGAAGGGAGATAATAATGGCTATCAGAAATTTGCGTTATGATGAAGACCCAATCTTAAGAAAGAAGTGTAAAGCGGTAAATGTAGTCGATGATAAAATCAGACAAATGCTAGAGGATATGCTAGAAACATTACATCACACTAAAAATGGTGCGGCTATAGCAGCGCCACAAGTAGGTATTTTAAAACGTTTAGTCGTAATAGATTACTGTGGTCAGTTACTTAAATTAGTGAATCCTAAAATAATAAGTGAAGAAGGATCGCAAGAGTGTGAAGAAGGCTGCTTAAGTTTCCCAAATCGCTTTGCAAAAACTATTAGACCACAAAAGGTGGTTGTAGAAGCTTTAAATGAATTAGGTGAAGAGGTAACCCTTACAGGAGAAGGGGATATGGCAAAATGTTTTTGTCATGAAATTGATCATTTAGAGGGGATAATTTTCTTAGATCATGCTATAGAAGAACTCAAATAAGCCTAAAAACATATATATTTAACTAGGAACACAATATAAGAATGGATATGTAAGATGGATATTTTAGGTAAAAATAAGTTAAATATAGATAAGAGAACTTTTTTAAATGAAATCTATGGACTTGTCTTACCAGAAGATGATATTTATAACAAGTATATTGAAGCCTTTGATAGAGTAAGAAGTGAATATGGATACTTTCAAGATATGCCAATGAGAACTTGTTGGTATGATGAGATAAGACCAGTATATATTGCTAAAAATACTGAGGTAAAAGATGATGATGCACTTCTTGAGATTTTCATAAAAAACCTAAAACTGTTTATTCATATGGAAAAAGAAATGCCATTTTTAATGAAGTATTCTTTGCCCCTACCTTATATAAAAAATAATGATAAAAAAGATGTCTTAAAACAAGACATCTTTTTTTGTGAAAAATTTAATTTAAAATAATAATAAATTCATGTTTAGTTGTGCAATTTTTTAAATTATAATATATTTATCAATAATAAAGGAGAATTGGCATGATTAGAATTGAAGATAGCGCAGTACAAAATTTTGAAATAGAACATATCGCCAAAGTAAGAAGCTTAGCAGCAGAATGTACACTATTTTTAAAGAAAGATGATACATTCCCTCTTAAGGAAGCTGGCAAAATTGCTGTATATGGAAACGGTATTAGAAACACTATTAAAGGTGGGACAGGTTCAGGAGATGTTAATGTACGTCACTTTGTAAATATCGAAGAAGGCCTTAGAAATGCAGGGTTTGAAATCACTACAACTGCATGGTTAGATGCTTATGATGAAATTTTATATAAAGCAAAAGCAGAACACTACAGTAAATTACAAGAACAAGCTAAAGCACAAGGAGTTCCAGTATTAGGACTTGCTGTATTAGGAAAAGCTATGTTAGAGCCAAAATATGATATTCCTTTAGAAGGAGAAGGCGATGTAGCAATTTATGTGCTTGCAAGAAACTGTGGAGAAGGTGCAGACAGGGAAGTAAGTGCTGGAGACCTTCAGCTTACAGAAGTAGAAAAACGTGATATCCTAGCATTAAATGCGAAATATGAAAAATTCATGCTTGTATTAAATGTAGGGGGAATGGTAGATTTATCACCTGTAAAAGAAGTTAAAAATATCTTACTCCTTGGACAATTAGGAACACCTACAGGAGATGTATTTGCAGATATTATCACAGGTAAAGCGAATCCATCAGGAAAGCTTACAATGACATGGACAGATATCGCAGATTATCCATCTACAGAGGGATTTGGTCATAAAGATGATACATACTACAAAGAAGGTATTTATGTAGGATACCGTTACTTTGATACAGTAGGTAAAGAAGTTGTTTATCCATTTGGTTATGGATTAAGTTATACAGAATTTGATGTGACACCAGTAGATGTCACAATAGAAGGACAAGAAGTAACTGTTAAAGCAAACGTTAAAAATATTGGTAAAGTAGCAGGTAAAGAAGTTGTACAAGTATACTATTCTGCAACAGGAACAAAATTAGATCATGCATATCAAGATTTAGCAGGCTTTGCAAAAACAAAAGAGTTACAACCAGGAGAAAGTTGCGGGGTAGCTATAACATTTAATGTAACAGATATGGCAGCTTATGATGAAGAGGTTGCTTCTTATATTTTAGAAAAAGGCCAATATATCATGCGTTGTGGTAACAGCTCAAGAAATACACATATTGCAGGTATTGTAGAAATTAATGAAACAGCTGTAACTAGAAAACTTAAAAATATTTGTGATGGGGACAAAGTAGAAGAAGTAAAACCAGTGATGAATCCATACACATATGAAGGTGAAGCTAAAGAAAGAGAAAATGCTAAAGTAATCGTATTTGATACTGCAAGTATTGTAACTACAGAGGCAGTTTACTCTGAAGTCATGTCAGAAGTAAATGGCAATGAAAAAATTACTTGGGATGAAGTAAAATCTGGTAACAAATCTATTGAAGAATTCGTAGGGTCTCTTTCTAATGAAGAACTTGCTTATACTTGTATTGGGGTTTATAAAGACGAAAACAGTGATGATAGTGCTATTGGGGCGGCTGCATTTAGCGTAGCAGGTGCTGCTGGGGAAACGACTCACCGCTTAGATAAATCTCATAACTTAGAAAAATTAGTATTAGCAGATGGACCAGCTGGTATCCGTTTAAGCTCAGCGTATAAAATCGTGGATGGCATCGTAAAAGGAACAACTATTGCCTTTGGTGCTGATGTTATCGAATTCTTAAATGTAGAAGAGGATGAACAACTAAGACCAGTTCCACCTACACAGGCAGAACTTGAGGCTACAGAGTACTATCAATACTGCGTAGCGATTCCAATTGGGACAGAGCTTGCTCAATCATTCAATATGGAACTTGCAGAAACTATTGGGGATTTAGTAGGGGATGAAATGGAAATGTTCGGTGTACACTTATGGTTAGCGCCTGCATTAAACATTCATCGTTCACCACTTTGTGGACGTAACTTCGAATATTACTCAGAAGACCCACTTGTAAGTGGATTAGTAGCTGCTGCAATTACAAATGGGGTACAAGCACATAAAGGTTGTGCAACAACTATTAAACACTATGCATGTAATAACCAAGAAACAAACCGTTATTCATCAAATAGTATTTTAAGTGAACGTGCACTTCGTGAAATCTACTTACGTGGATTTGAAATCTGTGTAAATAAATCACACCCACGTGCGTTAATGACATCTTACAACTTAGTAAATGGAGAGCATGCATGTAGTAGTAAAGACTTACAAACATATGTCCTTCGTGATGAATGGGGATATGATGGTTTAGTTATGACAGACTGGCTTGTGACAACAGAAATTATGATTAATGAAGGTAGTAAACATAGAGAAGCTTCTGCTGCTGGTTGCTTAAAAGCTGGAAATGACCTGATTATGCCAGGAACAACTATGGACTTTGAGGATATTATGAAAGCATTAGAAGATGAAAGTCATCCATACCATATCACAAGAGCTGAATTACAAACATGTGCAATTCGTATCTTAAAAGAAATTAAAGGATTAAATAACTAATAACTAAGTAAAAAGGGTAACTTGATTAGAAATTCCTTATGGAAGCGTTAAAGAGTTACCCGTTTTTAGTTTTTTGCTCAATACGAGAACGCTTGACAAAATTAGACAGTTTTTTTATAATGACACAGTGTCACTAAAAATGACACTGTGTCATTTTGTATCTTAGGAGGTGAATATGGGATGCCGAAATTAACATATTTCAAACTAAATGAAGAAAAGAGAACAAGAATATATAATGTGTTACTGAAGGAATTTGAGGATAATTTCATTAAGGATGTTACGATTAAGCATCTTGTAGAAGAATTACATATTCCTAGAGGCAGTTTTTATCAGTATTTTGAATCGCTTAATGAAAGTTATTTTTATGTTCTTGATCAAGAGACAAAAGAAATGCATGGCATCTTTTTAGAACTTGTTGCGGCAAAGCAAGGAAATGTTTTGGCGGCACTTGATGATTTTGGTAATAAAGTTGCTGAGGAGATTTTTAATAGTAAGCATTATAAGTTGTATAGAAATAGGTATCTTTTCTTTGATGCTGACCTAGAAAAACAATGGAGAGCATATCAGCTTAAGAATACAGAATATGAGAATACAATGAAGCGAGTGAGTGAGCATGAAAAAGTAGTTTTTATTCGTACGATAATGCATTCGCTTATTCAAAGGTTATTCGCAGAAAGCTGGGATAAGGATACATTTTTAAGAGTCTATTATCAGTATGTTAAATGGATGAAGGAGGGAATTGGCCATGATGCATCTAATGGAATCACTATTTGATATAGCATATCTTGGAGTTGTAATTGCACTTGGAATTAGACTCTTGTTTGAAAACAGTAAGGACGCAAAGCAGTATGGGCTTATGGCGATTATTCTTGGTATTGGAGATGGTTTCCATCTTGTTCCAAGAGTAGTAGGTCATTTGACTGTCAATGGCTTTGAAAAGTATAGTGCTGCCCTTTCTTGGGGAGAATGCATAACAAGTATAACGATGACTTTATTTTACTTATTATTCTTTTGGTATTACTGCAAACGAAGCGGTGATGAGAATAAGAATAAGCGTATATTAATTTATTTATTGGTTGTAGTAAGAGTTATTTTGGTTGTTCTTCCACAGAATCTATGGGGAAGAGGAGGAAACTATATGTTTAGTATCCTAAGAAATATTCCATTTGCATTAATTGGATTATTGTTAATCTATTGGACTTGGAAGCATAGAAAAAAAGAAGGTCTTGAATATACAAGTATTTTAATTACGACAAGTTTTCTATGTTACCTTCCAGTTGTATTAGGTGCAAGGTTTATACCTGTACTAGGAATGCTTATGATTCCAAAGACAATTGCCTACGTACTATTAGTAGTTGTAGGATATCGATATTTTATTCGTGATTTTAAGGCAAGTAACTTGCTTAAAATAGCGGCTACATTTCTAATTCTTGCTCTTGCAGGTGGCGTGTTCTTTCGAGAATTTACTAAGGCATTTAAATGGCATGGAGATACTACACTTAGTGTAGTTCATGTACATTTGATGAGTTTAGGCTTTATGTTGTTTGCAATACTGTATGCTATATTGCAGCTTGTAAAGCAAGGTATGAATAAGATAAAGGTTCCTATGATTGTCTATAATGTAGGTCTTTGCTGGACTGTAGTTACATTTATAGTTAGAGGAATTTACACAATTACTTCAAACCAAGAGTCAATATTCAAGGATGCCGCTCTTGCTGGAATGGCAGGACTTGGACATTGTATTTTAGCAGTTGGACTTGTATGGCTTGTGATTAATGTAGTTCAAATTAAGATGCAGAAATCAATGCAAGTAGACTAAGAATTATTATATATGTACATACATTAAGGAGATACCCTGATAATTTTTGGGGTGTCTCCTTTTATAATTTAGATTTGAAGCATATGCAGCTGTTAATTTGGCTTATCCGATTATGATGGTTATGATTTTAGGGCTAATATTTCTACCACAGGTTGTAAATATATTAGGAGCTAAAGAAAACACAATTTATTTAGATTTGCGATAGGCCATAGGTGTCATATGAATATAGTGTTTAAAAATCTTATTGTAATAACTAATATTATTAAAGCCTACATCAAGGGCAATTTCACTGATTTGTTTATCGGTAGTATCTAAGAGCTGAATGCTTTTGCCGATACGGTAGTAATTGAGATATTCAATGACAGACATTTGCGTCATGGCTTTAAAAAATCTACAAAGCTGGCCTTGGCTAATATGAAAAGTAGAAGCCATTTGTTCTATGGAAATAGATTCGGTATAGTGCTCTTGAAGCCATATAATCATGGATTTAATGCGATTGATTTTATGTTCTTGCGCCCTTTCATTTGCTAAGACATTTTTCGTAGCATGTGCATATAACAAATACCATATTTCATAAATCGTAGCTTTAATAAGAAGTTCATAGCCCATTTCTTTATGCTTAAATAAGACTTTGATTTTATTTAAGTTTTGTAGAAGCTGCATGCTCCAATTCTCATGAGGAGAAATATAACTTGGAAAGGACAAACTACTATTATTAACGGGTTCAATATATTTTTGCCAAATGGCATCATTTAGATGGCTATTTAGTAAATCAGGATGAAATACAATGGCATAAAAATCTAAGGGCATACCACACTGGGCAGTCATAGCATGTAAATCATCGGATTTAATAAAGATAATATCATTTTCTTTAACGGGAATCATTTGATTTTCAATTTGAAACTGGGCACAGCCTTTGGTAATTACCAAAATTTCATATTCTCTATGCCAGTGGCAGGCCAGTCTTTCGATTATTTTAGTATTTGAACTCACTTCATGTACCATAAGTGGAAATAAAGCATTGCCATGAGGTATTTTTTCCTTAAGTAATTCGCTATTTTTACCCATATACAACATCTCCCTATAAATAGTCATTATTGTGTTAGTTTTCGGCATATATGAGGTAGTGATTTAGATTTATAATCACTACAATGTTATTAAATCATTAGTTAATGCTTTATGAGGGGGATAAACAATGCAATTTATAAATGATCATGGTGCGTTAGTTATTAAAACTAAAGGGGAAACAGTGCGAATTGAAGCATGGGGAGAGGATTCTTTTCGTGTGCGTGCCACAATGCTCCCTGAGTTTACAGGAAATGCATGGGCTTTAACAGAAGAAGTACCAGCAAAGCAGTGTAAAATAGAGATTTATGAAAAAGACCATTGGGTAGGAGATGGCACGATTGATAAGAGAGAATATGCTTCTATTACAAATGGACGACTTAAAGTGGAAGTAAACTTTGTAGGT
>USPX01000031.1 GCA_900556665.1 uncultured Eubacteriales bacterium | reverse complement strand
GAGTAATTTGATGCTAATCTTAGTGAAGATAATCAATACGTTTTTAGGGCGGGTGTTTGAGCGAACGGAGTAAGCGAGTTTCCGCCCGTTGTATTGATTATCGAACTTAGATTAGCACAAATTACGGAAGGTGTAGTTGGTATCAGTACATACTCCCGATGTCCTTTTGCATAACTTAATACATATTCTCTCTATTTAGAACACATACTAATTTCAAACTTAAAATCTATGCATTTTAGAAAGGTGATTCGATGAAAAGATTATATACACTCTTTGCATTTTGTCTCATAGTCAGTGCATGTCTATTTTGTTTTTGTGCTTGCACAAATGGTGGTAGTGATGGCACAACGCTTAAGGAAGGGGTAACTTTATCAGATATTGTAGATGAAATCCAGGCTCAAATTACACTTCAAATGCCTGAACCTGTTAATGATACACTTCTCGTAGACCTCTATTATATGGATATGAGCAATGTAGAAACTTATGCAGGTGTAGCAGCTATGACTATTACTTCTTGTGATACCGTTGTTGCCGTAAAAGCTGTACCAGGTAAAATTGATGCAGTTGTTAAGGCCCTTAAGAGGCGTCAACAGGATTTAATTGATTCATTTGCTCAGTATTTACCTGATCAATATCAAAAAGCTCAAGCTGGAAGTGTCATTGTACGTGGTGACTATGCTTTCCTTATTATTTTAGGTGAATCAGAAGATACAATTAATGAAGATCTCGGGCAAGCTGAAGACATTATAAATAGCTACTTCCAATAAAACACGGAGCGCTTATTAATGGTATTTAGTAGTTTATTCTTCATTTTTATATTTCTGCCTTTTGCTCTGATTATCTATTTCATTGTGCCTCATAAATTTAAAAATATTACATTGCTTCTTTTAAGTTTATTATTTTATTCTTGGGGCGAGCCTAGGTATTTATTACTTATGCTCGCTTCTATTTTAGTTGATTACTCTATGAGTCTTATGATTTCAGCTTTCAGAAATAATAAGTTTATAACGCATTTAGGACTTCTTATTTCTATTTTATTTAATATAGGTGCATTATTCTTTTTTAAATATGCAGGCTTCTTTGCCTCTACAATTAATAGTCTATTTAATGTAAATTTACCTATTTTAAACCTTATACTACCTTTAGGTATTAGCTTTTATACCTTTCAAACTTTGTCTTATACAATAGATGTTTATCTTGAAAAGGTTCCTGCTGAAAAAAATATTATTACCTTCGCCACCTTTGTAGCCTTATTTCCACAACTCATTGCAGGACCTATTGTAAAATATACAGATATTAATGAGAATTTACATCATCGTAACTTCTCACCCCAAAACCTACAAATTGGTTTACAGTACTTCATTATAGGACTTGGTAAAAAGGTGCTTTTAGCAAATAACATCGGTTCTTTATGGTCTGAAGTCCAAAGACTTGGCTTTTATCGTCTGTCTACGCCTTTGGTCTGGTTAGGTATTTGTGCTTTTTCATTACAAATTTATTTTGACTTTAGTGGTTATTCTACTATGGCTATAGGACTTGGAAAAATGCTAGGTTTTGACTTTCCTCAAAACTTCAATTTTCCTTATATCTCTAAAAGTATCACTGAATTTTGGCGCCGTTGGCATATTACATTAAGCAGCTGGTTTAAAACTTATGTTTATATTCCTTTAGGTGGCAATCGAGTAGGTCCTATTCGTCTTATGTTTAATTTGCTTATTGTGTGGGCACTAACAGGTCTATGGCATGGTGCAAGTTGGAACTTTGTACTTTGGGGACTATTTTTCTTTGTTATATTAAACATTGAAAAACTAGGCTTTCTTACATTCTTAGAAGATCACCCAATATTTGCTCATATCTATACTATTTTTATACTTCTAATTAGTTGGGCGATCTTCAGTACACTAGACTTTAAGGATTTAAAAAGTCTCTTTCATAAGTTATTTAATTGGTATGGTGGTACAGATTATCTGTACTATTTACGTAGTTACTTTATTACCTTTAGTATTGCTATTATCTGTTCTACAAAGCTACCACTAAAATTTTACAACCGCATCTCAAATTATACTTGGCTTACAAATATTATCTATCTTGTCATCTTTGTATTGTCCATAGCTTATTTAGTAGATGCTACTTATAATCCGTTTCTATATTTTAGATTCTAAGGAGGTAAAATTGATGTTTTCTAAACTTAAACAATATAGTTTCCTTATTATAATGAGTTTAATTATTTTAAGCATTTCTGCAGCAAGTCTCTTTTTACCTCCTCGTAAATTTTCAAACCTAGAAAATCGTTATCTTCAAACAATACCTAGATTTACACTTAAAAGTTACCTTAAAGGCACTTATGCTACTGACTTTGAAGCAGCTATTAATGATCAGTTTCCACTTAGAGATTCTTGGATAAATCTAAAATCAAAATGTATGCTGAGTATTGGTATGCGTGAAAATAATGGTATTATTTATGGGAAACAGCAACATCTTTTTAAACGTTTTGATACGCTTAATAGAGAGACCTTCACAAAAAATGTGCAGTCCATTATGACGTTTATTAGTACACATCCTAATGATGAAATTTCTTTCATCCTCATTCCAGATGCTTATACTATTAGGCCTGATTTATTACCTGCCCATATTATTAAAGTCAATGAGCTTAAATGGATTAAATATATCTATCAGATTGCCCATAATACTGGACATGTTAATACATTAGTGCTTTCGCCAGCTCTCTTACGCCATTCGGATGATTATATTTACTACCGTACAGATCATCACTGGACAACTTCTGGTGCCTATCTTGCTATGTATAATCATCTCTTAAATCTAGGGCGTATTCCACCTGATTTAATGCCAAATCCACTTTATTGCTTCCATACTGATAATTCAAACCCTATTAGTCATTATAATGATTTCAATATAGTGTATAATTTTTATGGCTCCTATTATAACCGTTCTAAGTTCACTAACATTCCATCAGAAGCTATACTTTATACTGAACCTGAAGTCTCCGTAACTGTAGATGGTAAATCTGTACCCGGTTTATACAATAAAGCTAAATTTACTGATTCAGATAAATATGCAGCCTTCTTATGGGGAAATAACGGTTTAACTACTGTTGTTAATGAAAATATAAAAGAAGGAGGGCCTAGACTCCTCCTTCTTAAAGATTCCTTTGGCAATAGTGCTGTGCCATTTCTAACTTACTACTATCGCCAAATAGATGTAATTGATTTAAGGTATATTCCGTTCAATCTAAGTGACTATCTTAATTCCAATAAATTTGATGAGATTCTTATTATGTATAACTTTTCTTTCTTTAATAATGATCGTAATATTAGTAAGATTAATTATTAGTCTCTCTTTTTAACTTATAAAAATAAATAATACAGTATAATAAAAAGACTAGACTTAGAACACCGTACATTGGATATAAAATCTCTACTAACTTAGCAAAGCCTATGCCTGAAAAAGGTAATGCAATTAAAACAACTATAAAGATCCCTTTGTTATAGGCAATATTAAATTTGTTCCTTAAAAAATAAGATAAACTATATACATTAGAAACCTGAGAAGAAAACATTTCAAGCCACATAACTCCTAGCATTGCAATCTTTAGCCAACGACTCATTTTCATAGCAATCGCTAAGAGTGGCATTTCATACATTTTAGGATAAAAAGGATTAACGAGCATTAAGAAAATAATGTACATGCTAATAATCGTCAGTACACTACTGCCTACAATGATACCTATTTGAATCTCCTTAGGTTTCTTTATATCCGTTGTTAAAGGGACAATTACCCCTATAATTGTTAGTATATTAAAACTTACATACACCAATGTGGAGATTATTAAATTCTCCTTTTGAGCTGGTATAAAACGCATATATGTAAAATTCAAAGTAAATGGATTGTGGTACACGTAATCTATAAAAATAGCTGTCATAATCGTGACTAAGGTTGGTACAACAACGGAATTTACTTCAAATAATCCTTCTGTATTACGCATTAAAAAGATGCTACTACAACCTACCATAATTAATACACCTATCCATTTAGGTATACCAAAATACTGATTGAGTAGGGCCCCACTTCCCGCTAATATGATGGATGTACTACTTAATAAAAATAATGTCAGTACAACATTAATGAAATTAGCTACCCACTTCGGACATACCAAATCTACAAACTCATTATAAGATGATACATTCTTTTTCATACTAATTTCTACTATAATCTTACTAAATATTATATATAGTAAACCACATAATATGATTCCTATAAAGCCTGCAATGCCATAAGTCGCAAAGAATTGATTAAGCTCTCTTCCTGAACATACTCCAGCACCAACTATGCTTCCTATAAAAATCATAGCAATTTGTATGATTAAAATAACCCGTTTCATAGTACCCCCTCACTTATATCTCCTTTATTTGGAGCTTATCCTACGACTATGTATATTCTCCTAATCGCAATATATGTTAAAAACTTTTTAAATTATTAGCATTTTTTGGTAGTTTGCATATTATAGAAGTGAGTGAGATTACTCAAATCAAACTATGGAAGGGGCTTATTAATGGGTACTAAATCTAACAACTCACATAAACCAAGTTGTAAAGCAGCCTTAGATTTCATTGATACAATCGATGAAACGCTTGATAACTTTTATGATAAAATTGATAACAACCAATGTGACTGTAGTCCTGATAATAAAGGTGTATGTAAAGCTGCCTTTGAATTTGTAGATTGTGTAAAAGAGGCTCTTGATGACTACTATTTTGACTTTAGTAATTACGATAGTTCTACACGTTACTCTGATTCTTATGATTACTCTAACGATGACTATTCTGATGAATTTGCATCTAACTGTAGTATAGATAGCTATTCTTATAGTAAATCTTATGATGATAGTTACTATAGTGACGCTTATGATGATAGCTGCTACGATGATTCTTACGATAGTAGCTGCTATAACGATTCTTACGATAGTAGTTGCTACGACTCATCTTATGAGGATAGCTGCTATGATGATTCTTATGATTGCAGTAGCTACGATTCATCTTATGAGGATAACTGCTATGATGATTCTTATGATTGCAGTAGCTACGATTCATCTTATGAGGATAGCTGCTATGATGATTCTTATGATGACAATTGCTACCACTCATCTTCTAAGGATAGCTGCTATGATGATTCTTACGATGACAATTGCTACGATTCATCCTCTAAGGATAGCTGCTATGATGATTCTTACGATGACAATTGCTACCACTCATCCTCTGATGACAGCTGCTATGATAGTTCTTCTAACATCAGTTGCTATAATAAATCTTCTGATTCTAGCTGTTACGAAACATCTTCTACTTCTAGTTGCCATGATAAATCTTCTAATGACTCTTGCTACGATTCACCTTCTCATAGCTACAAACCTTGTAACAACCGTAAAGACTCTAAGAAATCACATAAAGCACCTAAAAAATCTAACAAATACACTGCAAAATGTCACTGTTCTAAAAACCCATATAACACCCACAAGGCTGCTTGTAAACCTGCAACTTGTGTAAAATCCTCTGACACCTCTTGTAGTTCTTACAGTTATAGTTCTTCATCTAAATCTTACGATTCTTGCAATTCTTATACTCCTTGCACACAATCTTCTTCTAGCTCTTATGATTCTTGTGAACCTTGTAAACAGCAAGCTATGGATTCTTGTAAACCTTGCCAACAACAAGCTACTACCTCTTATACACCTTGTGAATCTTGTAAACAACCTATATCTCATAAAAACTCTCCATTCCCTCGCGAATGCTACAACTGTGCTCATAATTCTTCATGCCAGAAATATAACCCTTGTAGAACCTGTGGTAGAGGCATTGACTGCTCATCATCTTCTTGTAACTACTCTAATACTCAATCATCTTGTAGTTGCTGCTCAAGCTCAAAATCAGATGCTTGTAACTGCAATCATGAACAATGCAAAGAAAAATACAACCCTTGTAGAACTTGTGGTAGATATTAATTTTTCAGGAGGTGCCTCACCTCCTTTTTTATATTTTATAAAGTTTTATTTCCTAAACTTTCATCATATAACTTATATATAAGGAGGTTGATTCTATGCATACTTTCTTAGATATACAAGAAATACCTTTAGCTCCAGATGAACATTCTCTTAGCAAACGTCAAATTCGTATCACGAATACTTCAAGTCACTTCCTTAATAACCTTATCCTTAATATTAATACTACTGATTTTCCTATTGTTGAACAAACCATTATTCGTGAACGCGGGAGTTTATCTTATGATAAAATCCAGTTTACATTAGAATTAGGTAATCTTGCTCCAGATGAAACAGCACTATTTGAATATAAATATCAAAATAATAATATAGAGCATACCTTACTTAAACACCTGCAATTTTCTTATACCCCAGATAATGAAGCCACTCAAATCATAGAAACTTGTAATTCATTTGAAACTTCTTTACAAAAGTAAGATTGAAGGGTATTGACAAACTGCTCTAAAATTATATATTATAATATTACAAATAGTTAAATAATATAGCAAATGAGACAACGAGGTCTATATCTACACTTTTAGTGTATATATAGGCCTTTTTTCATTTTGCCATATTATGTATACGTATCCTCATTTTTTTGCTTCACTATTTACGTATACAAATTATTTCTATATACTACAGAAAGGCTGGTATCAATATGGAGACAACACCTATTACTAAAATTGATATTATTACAAGACAAAGTAAATTTGATGAACTCAAAGATGCTCTTAATGAAATTGGTATTACTGGTATGACTGTTTATCAAGTACTTGGTTGTGGCAATCAAAAAGGTAAAACTGAAGTTTATCGTGGTAATGAACTTACCATGGACTTACTTCCTAAAGTTAAGTTAGAAATCTGTGTATGCGAAATTCCTGTAGACTTAGTTGTTTCTACAGCCAAACGTATACTCAATACTGGTAACATTGGAGACGGTAAAATCTTTGTTTATCCCGTTGAAAATGTTATTAAAATTCGTACTGGTGAAGAAGGCGTAGCTGCCCTTTAATCTTCTCAGATTTAATACTCGTTCACATATCAACTTTAAGAGAAGGGCTTCCCTTCTCTATTTTTTTATTCAAAAGCTGTCTCTTCCCAAAAATTTTCTATTAACTTTGTAACCTGTGGGAGTTGTCTTCTGTGAATATGGTACTTCAAACTTAATTCAGGTGGAAAAAGGCTCTGATAAAATGGACTTGTAAATCGCTCATCCATAAGCAAAATAATCCCTCTATCCTTTTCAGTACGAATAAGCCTTCCAATAGCCTGCAGTACCTTATTCATACCTGGATAACTATAAGCATAGTGATAACCATCTTTGCCAAGTTCATCAAAATAATTTTTAATCAAATCTCTTTCAAGTCCTATTTGTGGCAATCCTACGCCTACTATCATCACCCCTATTAATCTATCCTCTGTTAAATCAATACCTTCCGAAAATATTCCTCCTAATACGCAAAAATTCACACTGGTCTTATTAGGATTTGGTACAAAACGTTCTAGAAATGCCTCTCTTGCCTGCTCGTCCATATTATTATCTTGAACATAAATATCATAGCTACCTTTATATGCTTCCATCATTTCATACACATCTAACATATACTTATAAGAAGGAAAGAAAACCATATAATGTCCAACTTTAGTCTTTACCATAGTATCGATATATTCACAAATTTTACTATAACTTTGTTCCCTTACACGATATCTCGTAGCAATATCAGTGGCCACCATCTTGAAAGCATGCTCCGATTTAAACGGTGATGGCAATGCAATAGCTTTATCTTCACTCCCTCCTAACATATATTGATAATAATCAATAGGAAGTAATGTAGCTGAGAAGAATATGACACTTTGTGCTTCTTTAGTTACTGCTTCAATAGCTGTGGATGGATCTATACAATACATTTTTATAATCACCTCATGGCCATTAGTCTCACCATAAGTAATATAATGTTCATCAAAAAACTCATAAATCTTATTAAACTGAAAGGCTTCAAAATAAAAATCCACAAGTTCATTAGGTAAAGTATTTGCTTGTCCTTGTTGCAACTTCTTATCTACAGCCCCAATAAAATGTCTTAATATGGTATAGAGCTTCTTAGGTGCTTCCTTACTAATATAGTTACCTGTTACTTCAATATAATCTCTACGTAAATCTAACATATACTCGTTAATCTTATTCAGTTCCTTACTAATAGCAGGAAACTGCTTTCCTAATGTCTTCTTTACTTGAAGACATTGGCGTTTAGATAAGCTTGCTGAATACATCTCCCTAGCCCTATCTACAAGATTATGTGCTTCATCTACTAATATGATGAAATCACTATGATCTAGAAATCTTTTAAGTCCTACTGTTGGGTCAAACATATAATTATAATCACAAATCACCACATCTGCCCACACAGATAAGTCTAATGAAAGTTCAAAAGGACATACTTGATATTTCTTAGCCAACTCTTCTATCAACTGACGATTCCATAGATCACTTTCATTGATGATTTCATAAACAGCATCATCTACCCTATCAAAATGCCCATTGGCATAAGGACAGTATTCAGGATTACACTGAGTCTTCTCCATAAAGCAAATCTTATCCTTAGCAGTGAGTGTAACAACCTTAATCTTAGCCCCATTAATATAAAGTAGCTGTGCCGCCTGCTCTGCTACTGTACGTGTAATGGTTTTAGCTGTGAGATAAAATATTTTAGTCCCATATCCCTCCCCAATTGCTTTAAGAGAAGGAAAAAGTGTTGAAATCGTTTTGCCAATCCCCGTTGGTGCACTGGCATATAAACGTTCTCCTTTTTGAATACTTTTATAAACACTTACTGCTAAGGCACGCTGTCCTTCACGATATGTTTTAAACGGAAAGGCAACTTCCTTTAGCGACTCATTTCTCACCTTGATCCATGCCATATAAAACTTAATCCACTTATGATATTTATTGATAACGCCATTAAAAAAGGCTTCTAATTCCGAGAAGAAAAAGCTACGAGTTAGGTGCTTAATCTCTTTAGTATCTATATTGTAATAAGTAAGCCTTACTTGCATTTCCTTTAAATCATTTTGAAGAGCATAAAAGTAGGCATAGCATTTTGCTTGTGCCCAGTGAAGGTGGTTATAGTTTTCATCAATTTGGTCCAGACTTGTAGTAGTGGTTTTAATCTCATCTATGGTTACACTGACTAAATCTTTAATAATACCATCTGCTCTTCCTTCTACAACGTAAACAATTTGATCTATCTCACATTCATGTATTAGTCTTACTTCTGCCTCATAGTTTGCTTCCATGCTCTTTTGAATCTTCTTATGTGCCAGTGTCCCCAAAACTGCACGATTGCTACTACTAATAGCTGAGGCATTAATGCTTCCCTGTCTTAAAACAAATTCTACAAGCTCCCTCACCGAAATCTTCACTAAGCCTTCTACAATACGCATGTCCTTTCACCGCCTTCTTAATTATCTATTTTTATTATACTATACACTCTTTATCCTTCTTAATCATGGACCTATTAGTCTATAAGCATTTCACAAAATTCTTCAAAGTTATTAGCCACCTCATATGTTACTGGTTCATCTATATCTGATTCTTCATGACTCCATACACATACACTAGGTATCTCTTTTCCATCTCTAAAATCTAAACATAGAAAATCTCCTGCAAATAATGCCGCAATCGGTAATAATTCTATTGGCATGCCTCCACTATACTGTTGTATAAAAGCTTTATATCCAGCAGGTAATTTCACTCTCCATACTCTTTCCTTTTTTGCTAAATATTCTTCTGTTGGCAATGGATATTTATACCATCATTCAATTTCTAATCTCTTATATTAATTACCTTCAAAAAAAGGCCAATGCTTTTATTAAAAACACTAGCCTTTCTAATTATAGCTATCTTAATTACTACAAAACATCGTTTTGAACACCTATATTTAATTTTAACTTTTTCTTTCCATAAGTAATCATAAGTTAAATCTCCAAATACTGCATTCTTCATTAGTTTACAATTTTAACTTATAAACTAGAGCTAATGTTACATATATCAAGTTGTTTAATACCTGTTTTGCTACTATTTAGTATCTTCTAATCTGATCTGTTCAAACCATTCCATTGCAACATCATCTGCTGTTTTTACAGGGTCATCAGAATATACTACATCATATCTGTATTCTGCCTTTAAGCTATTTTTTTGCACATCATAGACTAGCTTTATCTCTGTTGGCATTTCTCTTTGATATTCCTCGCATATTTGTATCATTTTCTTTATATCATCATTTAAAATTCTAACTACAGCTTTTTGTCTTTCAACAGATATATCATATTTTTCCTGCGTATTTGCTACAACATCATTTAATTTATGACGTTCTACTGTCTTTCCATTAATATTATAGAAGTAATCACTCGCTACAACACAATCTTCAAAAGAAGCATAAACATATATCTTCTCTGCACGACTTTCTACGTATTCTAAACATATAGATACCATATCAGCTTGCAATTCACTAAAATAATCTTCAAAAATTTTATCCATTTTTCTTATCTCCTACCTTATTGATTATATCTTTTTCATAATATTTACCGTCTATTTCATACTTTACCTTAAATTCTACTGGCCGTAAACTATCTCCATCATATTTAACGTTAACATCTACTTTTACTTGTTTTCCTTCCTTAATAGCATTAGCCCATTTATTTTCTAATCTCTTATATTGACTTAAGTTAACATTAGAAGATTGAGAAACTAAATTGTCCAATTCAGGTGAACCACCAAATTATCACCCGCTAAGTGCCCTGCATGATCTCCTATTTCTTTTCCAGGTGTATTAGGATTGTGTGGTAATCTGCTCTCTCTCTTAGTTAATTGTAGATTATCTGTCTCAAACTTACTTATTCTTCCCAGTTCATCTGTTTCATACAGGTAGTCATATTCTCCTGCTTTATACCTAATACTAGGTTTTAGTTTGCCATTTTCATCAAATGGATTACTTTCTAATTTAGGCTTAGTTACCTTTTCCGTAATATTATCTAATCTATTAGCCGATTTTTCTACTGTTCCTTCTTTTATTTCCTTTTGAACTTGTTTCTCTATAGCCGCTGAAGCTAGCTTTTCTCCGGCTTCTTCCGTCATTTCTTTAATTTTACTTTTACCTAGATTTTTAGTTACTTTTTCCTTAAAGTTAATTATATCTGCAATGTCTGGATGCACTGCATATACTCTCTGTTGTTTGACCCACCATTCACCAAAACTTATACTTATCTTGTCTACTTGTTTGATAAGCTTTTCTTGAAGGTCATAACCTACCTTATTAATTTTACTAACTAACTCAGTAGCTTTATCAACAACTTTGTTTTTACTAATAAATGTCCATATATCATCGCCTTTTTTGCTAATGAAGCTTATCACATTATCACCATACTTCATAGCTGCTTTGCCTAAGTCTTTTACTTTATCAAAGTACTTAGCAAAGTCCTTTGCCCTATCTATGAACTTGCTCACATCGCCTATTTTAGCGAGTTTTCCTACTATCTTTCCACCAGTCGCTGCCCAACCTGCAAAAGGAATACAAGCTGCAAAAGATAGTGCCGCATTTAGAGCATCGCCTCTTAAAGTATAGATTATACCATTTACACCATCAGCTAGTTCTCCAAAACCAGGTATAAGCCCTAAAATATCTAGTATAAATTGCGTTCCATCTAAAAGTTTAATTCCTACTTTTTTTAGCGTGTCTAAAATAATATCTTTCTTATCTTTTATGTATGCTATAGCTGTGGTAGCAACTTCTTTAAACTTATTAAAAGCGCCTGTTATGTTATCTATTATTTTTGTACCTAGATCACATACGAAATCTTTCGTCTGTTTAGTAAAGGCTTTTACACCCTCTTTAAGGTTCTGCCATTTATCCTTAACCGTACTTGCAAAGTTTACTGCAGTCTTCTTAATATCGTTAGCTGTTTCACTTACTTTATTTCCTAAATTTGTAGCTACCTCTGATACACTTGTCTTAATGTTACTTAGTGTATCAGAAGCCTTTTTGCTCATTCCTTCAATTTGAGATACTACATTAAAGCTTTTAGCCTTTTCAATTGCTTCTTTGGCTATATCATGTACTTTATCTAATGCCGCTTTAGTAGCTGTCTCTACAGTAGTCTCTATTTTAGTAGCAGTTAATTTACTATCTAACTTAACTGCTACTTTTACATTAGTCTTATTATTACTATTTTTATTTATAGATAACCTCTGTGTCTCAATAATATTCTTTGATCTTATTTCCTCTTCTTTATAAGAAGCCGCTACATTATTTAAACCTCGACTCAGCCTGCTACTACGTTCTTCTATTTCAGCTACTTGCCTTTGTATTTCACGTAATTTACTTTGTATATTCTATAGTCCCTTGATAAACTAGTTAGTGCCTGTGTCTCTACTTCCAGGCTTCGCCCCATAGATACCTATTCCTTTCTGCTTATTTAAATAATTAAAAGTAAAATACTCCAGTTAGTTTACAGAATAAAAATCTAAATCAACTGGAGCTAATGTTTTATATACGTCAGATTATTGATTGTCTGCGTTATAGTTTACATCCCTACTATTTATTGCTTTCTAATTTTATCTATTATCGCAATAGACTCATTAGAATATGCTAAATTATTGCTCAGCCTTCAATCTATTGCCTGATACATATCACTATTTTAATTTTTCATTTATACCACCTAATATTGTCTACTTTACTAGCTGATTTTTCTACTATTTCCTCTTAATCATTATTTAAATAAAAAGAACCTAACACCTTTTGCTCTCATTACTTCTTAATTATGTGTTAAGCTCTTATTTATTTTTAGTGATTACTTTTATATGCCCTTCTCCATGTATGTGTTTCTATATCTGCTAATCTTACAGGTACAGGAATATGACTTTCTTTAGTTACAAGGCGCTCTACTACCCTTGTGGCTGTTTCTAAATCAATGAAATTCCCTACTGACACAAATATAGGTTTAACATCTTTATGTGTTCTTAATACTCTTCCATATACTTCATTTTTTATAACGATATTGGTATAGGCATTAACATCATTTTCAGGCATTATAAAGTCTACATTATCTACTTTATAATAACTTTTTGCTACTCCAATTGTTGGCTTATTTAAGTATATAGCTGCATGTGTAGCTATTCCCATATGTCTAGGATGTAAATAACCATTTCCATCAAAAATGTATATGTCTGGTTCAGTTTTTAAGGCTTCAACTGCTTTTAAGATTAGAGGTAATTCTCGAAAGGCAAGGCAACCTGGAATATAAGGGAATGTTATTTCTCCATAAATATGTGTACTCTCTAATACTTCCTTCGTTTCATAATCAATTACTACAATACAACATACAGCATATTCTTTACCATTACTTCCCCAATAAGCTAAGTCTACTCCTGCTACTGCTTTTATAGCATTTTGATCAAATTTAACCTCTTGTAAAATCTGTTTACTTAGTTGTTCTTGTAACTCAATTGCTTGCTTCTCTGTAGAAATCTCTCTAAACATTATGCTCCCTATTTCCCTTCATATAGTCTTTCATACTTTTCAAGTAATCTACTTTCAAAACTATCTGGCTCTTTCTTTTCACTTACAATAACACCTTTTTTATCAAACTCTTTAGAAGATATTACTATCCCATATTTACATTGTTCTTGTAATTTAACTGTACCATCTTCATACCATATAGTCTTTTCACCAAAAACTTGTCCACGGTCCATTACACAATAACTTTTTAGCTTCCCTGAAGCATAAAACTCTACAGATTCTCCACTTGCTACTCCATTTTTATAGAAACAATAATAATTTATATTTCCATTATTATATTTCTCATAAAGTAAGCCTGTTATAGGTTCACCGCCATCTTCCATAGGTTCACTATACACTTGTTGTCCATATTCTCCTGAATAACAAACATCTCCTGCAAATTCTATTCCTTCTTTTAAAACTTCTTCTACCGATAAAGTCTTTACATTTTCCATCCTAAAACCTCTTTTCTTACTGCATATTCGAAAGTATATTGAATCCCTCTAGTATATACTTACAATGTGGACAAGTAACAAACGGTAATTCTATCGTTGGCTTACTTGTTCCTAATGTACGATTTACATATACTAATAAGTCATCCATATTTACATCTGGATTATCTAGTAATGCCTTATTAACAGCATATACTTCTGCATGACTTCCTGCACCTTTCGTATATTCTATATATGAAATTAATACATCATCTGGCATATTATCTATTCTCTCTTTGATTATCGGTGCTAACTCTCCTGGAATCTTTCCATCTATACTATTAATTGCTGTATATATCTTACCTGTACTCTTATCATATACGCCAGCAATAGCTGGTCCTAGTTCTTTATTAGTTAATCCCATATCTTTTAGCGCCTGACACTCTTCAATAACTGTTTTCTTTAAGGTATCTATCTCTTGAGATGTAAACTTATTAAAAATCTTAGCTTCTGTGCTTAGCTTTTGTCCAGCTTCTTCTGTTATATCTTTAATAGTTTTTTCGCCTACATTTTCAGTCACTTCCAAGATACCATTACGATTAAATGAATCTACAAATGATGGATGTACTATTCCTAACTGAGTTTGTTTCATCCACCATTCTCCAAAGTTTACACTAACTTTATCTACCTGTTTAACCAGATATCCTTTAATATCATAGCCAAACTTATTAATCTTACTTACTAACTCAGTGGCTTTATCAATCACTTTGCTTTTACTAATAAATGACCATATATCATCGCCTTTTTTGCTAATGAAGCTTATCACATTATCACCATACTTC
>USPX01000030.1 GCA_900556665.1 uncultured Eubacteriales bacterium | reverse complement strand
TATGGGCAAGGATGATAAAGGCGCACATGCTTATGGTGGTAAAAAGACACCTCGTACAGCACCTATGTTTGAAGAAGGTGGTATTACTTATATTTATTTAATTTACGGTATGTACAATTGCCTTAACATTGTGGCTAATGTTAAAGATATTCCACAGGGGGTGCTTATAAGAGCAGTAGAACCTGTGGATGAAAAGAGTATAAATTTCGCAAGGGCCAATAGAAATATTCGTTCTAAAAAGGTAGAGGATTTAACAAATGGTCCTGGCAAACTATGCAAAGCAATGAAAATAGATAGAACACTTAATGCAACATCAGTTTTAGGAAAAGGTGAATTATGGATAGAGGACGCACCACTGTGCACTGATATTGTAACGGATAAGCGCATTAACATACCTTATGCTGAAGAATATCAAGATGTAGAGTGGCGTTTTTATATACGAGGAAATTCCTTTATTTCAGTATTGAAAAAAGAATGATTTGATTAAAGAGGGAGATTTATTATGTTACGAAAAAAGTTAGGTCAAAGAGTTAGTCCAACATTTTCTTTTGAAATTTTTCCACCAAAAGGTAAAGCAGATTTAGATGGTATCTTCGGTACCATTGATGCACTTGCTAGTTTATCACCAGACTTCATTAGTGTAACTTATGGAGCTGGTGGTAGTAGCAGGGACAACACAGTAGAAATAGCATCCGCTATTCAGATGAAATATAACATTCCAGCACTAGCGCATTTAACTTGTGTAGGCACTAAAAAAGAGGATATGGATCAAATACTAAAAGAGTTAAAAGATAAAGGTGTTGAAAATATTTTAGCCATGCGTGGTGATTTAAATGATGAAGCCATACTTGGGGATTTCAAGCATGCTTCAGAATTAACAAAGTACATAAAAGAAAATTATGATTTCAATGTATTAGGTGCATGTTATCCTAATAAACATATTGAAGCTTATAGTATGGAAGAGGACTTAAAATTTTTAAAACATAAAGTAGAGTGCGGGTCAGATGCACTTATTACACAACTCTTCTTTAATAATGATGATTTCTATAGTTTCTGTGATAAAGTAAGGGGATTAGGAATTGAGGTACCAATCATTGCAGGAATCATGCCACTTACATCAGCGAAACAAGTAGATCGTATGATTTCTATGTGTGGTGCTACATTGCCAGAAAGCGTACAAAATTTTGTAAAAGCTTATGGACATAATAGCCTTGCAATGAAAGAAGCAGGTATTGCTTATGCTACTTCACAAATTATTGATCTTTTGGCACATGGTGTAGATGGTATTCATCTTTATACAATGAATCAACCAGATACTGCTAAACGTATTATGGAGAATATTAGAGGCATATTATATGCACTCAAAGTAAAGAGAGCATAGTAATAATAGAATGTAAGAAAAGAAGGAAATAAAATGACACATATGATGTTAAAGGACGCCCTAAGATATATAGGCATGCCTATAGAGCATGCTACTGAAGAGATGATTCAAAAAGTAGAAAGTGCATATGAACTATTAGAACGTATTGCCAGGCCTAAAGCAACTTCACAAAAAGTAAATATTAGTTTAGAGGGAAATGAAGTTACTTTTGAAGGGACAACCTTAAAAGTTGAAAGTAGTGACCTTGCAAAGCTTCTTAAAAACTCTAAATCATGCTATATTATGGCAGTTACTTTGGGGCAAGAAGTAGATAGACAAATAGGGATGAAACAGCGTTTAGATATGTTAGAAGCTATGGTTCTAGATTCTTGTGCTTCAGTACTTATTGATAAAGTATGCGATGAGCATGAACAGGAATTAATGAAGAACTTAAATGGAGGAGAGTTTTTCACCATGCGTTTTAGCCCTGGATATGGTAATGTGCCATTAGAAGTTCAAAGGCCGTTTTTAAATATACTTCAGACTGAGAAAATCATAGGGCTTACACTAACTAAAACAAATATGTTAGTGCCTACAAAATCTATTACAGCGATTGTAGGCATATCAAATCAAAAGGAAAAAAGACAAAAATCATGTGGCACATGTAACTTGGTCAAAACATGTAGCTATCGAAAAAGAGGTGACAGTTGTGGGTTGTAATATTTTAGGAAATACACATTTATATTTTGATGGTGCTATGGGAACAGTTCTCCAAAATCGTGGTTTAAAACTTGGAGAAGTACCAGAAATGTTTAATATAACATATGCAGAGGTTATAGAAGAAATTCATAGAGCATATTTACTTGCAGGTAGTAATTTTATTAGTACAAATACATTTGGTGCTAACCGCTATAAATTAGAACATACAGATTATACTGTAGAAGAAATGATTAAAAAGGCAGTGGATATTGCAAAGAAGGCAAAAGAAGATTTCCCTAACACATATATTGCATTAGACATTGGCTCAACTGGAAAAATGTTAGAACCAGTAGGGGATGTAACTTTTAATGAACTTTATGATGTATTTAAGGAGCAAGTTATAGCCGGAGAAAAAGCTGGATGTGATGTGATTTTATTTGAAACATTTACAGATATTTATGAGCTTAAAGCAGGTGTGCTAGCAGCTAAGGAAAATACAAATCTTCCTATCTTTGCCACAATGAGCTTCGAAGAAAATGGTAGAACATTTTTCGGAACAAGTATTGAATCTATGATTCTAACACTTGAAGGACTTGGTGTAGATGCATTAGGTGTAAACTGCTCACTTGGGCCAAAACAACTGAAGCCTATAGTAGAAAAAATAGTACAAACAGCGCATATTCCAGTAATGGTACAACCTAATGCAGGGCTTCCAGTTATGGAAGAAGGAAAGATGCATTATGATATTACATCAGATGAATTTGCTGAATTTGGATTAGAATTTGCCAAAATGGGTGTATTAATATTAGGTGGTTGCTGTGGTACAAGTCCTGAGTATATTAAAAAAATGGTTGAAAAGGTTAAGACATCTACCTACATAAAACCTAATGTGCCTAAGAGAACGGGAATTTGTAGTGCTTCACAAGCTGTTTATTTTGATGACACTGTAGTAATTGGTGAGAGGCTTAATCCAACTGGAAAGAAAATGCTTCAAGCAGCGCTTAGAAGAGAAGATATGGATTATGTACTTCGTGAAGCAATTAAGCAACAAGAACAAGGGGCACATGTATTAGATGTTAATATGGGACTTCCGGATATTGATGAAGTAGCAATGCTTAAAAGAGCAGTGATGGAAGTACAAGGAGTTATTAACTTACCGCTTCAAATAGACTCTTCTAATGTAGAAGCTTTAGAAACAGCTTGTCGTATTTATAATGGTAAGCCACTTATTAACTCTGTAAATGGTAAGCAGTCAAGCTTAAAAGCTATTTTACCAATCGCTAAAAAATATGGCGCATGTATACTTGGTTTAACTTTAGATGAAAGAGGTATCCCAGAAACAGCTGAAGAAAGATTAGAAGTTGCTAAAAAGATTGTAGAAGCAGCATTAGCACTAGGTATTCCAAAAGAAAATATATTTATTGACTGTCTTGTAGTAACTGCTTCAGCACAACAAGAATTAGTAAAAGAGACACTTAAAGCTGTAAGACTTGTAAAAGAACAATTAGGTGTGAAAACTGTATTAGGTGTAAGTAATGTTTCATTCGGTCTTCCTAACCGTCCAATTATTAATAAAACCATGTTAACAGCAGCCTTAATGCAAGGGCTAGATGCACCAATTATGAATCCTGGAGATACAGGAATGATGGAAGCTATCGCAGCCTTTAGAGTATTAATGGGCAAAGATATGAACTCTAAGGATTATATTGAAAAGTACTCGAATGTGGAAACTACTGAGACAAAAACAAATCAAAGTGGGCACATGTCTATAGAAGAAGCTATTCGTAAAGGTTTAAAAGAAGAAGCCAGAGAAGAAGTAAATACACTGCTTATCTCTAAATCACCTTTAGATATTATAGAAGGACATATTGTGCCGGCTCTTGATGAAGTTGGGAAACTCTATGAAGCACAAAAAATCTTTTTACCACAACTTATTAAATCAGCAGAAGCAGCAAAAGTAGCTTTTGAACGATTACAAAAAGAGATGGTAACAGATGTAAATAGTAATGAAAATGCATCTAAAACAAAAGTAATCCTAGCAACAGTATATGGTGACATTCATGATATTGGTAAGAATATTGTTAAAGTCATCATGGAAAACTATAACTTTGAAGTAATCGATTTAGGAAAAGATGTACCAACTGAAAAAGTTCTAGAAGCAATAGAAAAATGGGATATAAAAATAATAGGTTTAAGTGCACTAATGACTACAACAGTAGCAAGTATGAAAGATACAATTAAGGCTGTAAAAGAAAAATATGATGATGTAAGAGTTATTGTAGGTGGGGCCGTACTTACAGAAGAATTAGCCCAATATGTAGAGGCTGATTTTTATGCTAAAGATGCCATGGAAACAGTTAGAATAGCAACAGATTTAGTAGAAAATGCGAAATAAGTATAGGTTGTATTTGATTTTAAAGTAGAAGTGGTATAAATTAGTACTATGGCAAATAAACGAAATAAAAGAAAAAATTGCGCAAAAAAATAAAGAGGAGCAACACAAATGAAGAAGATAAAAGTAATGAGTGTGTTTGGTACTAGACCAGAAGCAGTAAAAATGGCACCACTTGTTAAAGAACTGGAAAAAAATGTCGATATAGAAAATGTAGTGTGTGTAACAGCACAACATCGTGAGATGTTAGATCAAGTTTTAGAGTTATTTGACATCAAACCAGACTATGATTTAGATATCATGAAACAAAGACAAACACTCACAGGTGTAACAACAAAAGTATTAGAAGGTTTAGATGAAGTATTAGAAGAATCTAAACCAGATATTGTACTTGTTCATGGAGATACAACAACCTCTTTTGCTGCAGCACTTGCAGCCTTCTACAAACAAATTAAAGTAGGACATGTAGAAGCAGGGCTTAGAACATATAATAAATATGAACCATTTCCAGAAGAGATGAATAGAAAACTAACAGGTTCACTTGCAGACCTTCACTTCTCACCAACTGCTCTTGCAAAAGAAAACTTATTAAAAGAAGCAGTAGATGAAAACAGCATTTTTGTAACAGGTAATACTGTAATTGATGCATTGGCAACAACTGTAGAAGAAGAGTATACGTTCACAGTTGACGAGCTTAATGACATTGATTATGCAAATAAACGCGTAATTACAATGACTGCACACAGAAGAGAAAACTGGGGCGAACCACTTCAAAATATTTGTGAAGCAGTACGTCAAATTGTACTTGAAAATGAAGATGTAGAGTTAGTTTATGCTGTTCATAAAAATCCTATTGTAAGAGATGTCGTATATGATATCCTTGGAAATATGGAAAGAGTTCATTTAGTAGAACCACTCGACCTCAAAGATATGCATAACCTTATGAAACGTTCATATCTTGTACTTACAGATTCAGGCGGATTACAAGAAGAAGTACCATCACTTGGCAAACCAGTTCTTGTACTTCGTAATGTAACGGAAAGACCAGAAGGTATAGCTGCAGGTACATTAAAACTTGCAGGTATTGAAAAAGAAACTATTTATAATTTAACAAAAGAACTTTTAACAAATGATGAAATGTATCATCAAATGGCAATTGCTAAAAACCCATTTGGTGACGGACATGCATCTAAGCGTATTGTAGACGCTATTTGCCATAATTTTGGTAAAGGCGTATCAAGACCTAAAGATTATATTGTATAGATTGTATAAAATAGTAAAGTTGAGGAAAGATAAGGCTACAAATAATTATATGTGTAGCCTTATCTTTATATATTTTATAAAAAATGTGTATAATTGAAGTTGATGTGTATAACAAAAATGCACAAAAAGTACTAAATTAAATTTTAAATGTAAAAAAATGATTAATTGTGGTAAAATGGTTAGTGCTTGAAATTTTGCATAAAGTGCTATAAAGTAAAAGTGCAAGATATTTATTTAACAATTAAATGACACGAAGGGGTGTAAATTGTGAAAATGGGAGCATGGGCTAGATACATAAGTTTAATTTCTCAACTAGGTTTCACGATGATTACACCTATTTTAATTTGTACAGTAATTGGGGCATTGTTAGACAAGAAGTTAAATACAGCTCCACTGTTTATAATTATTTTTATACTTTTAGGAGTAGCTGGGGCCTTTAGAAATTTATTCTTTCATGTAGGAAAAGAAATTAAAAGACAAAATAAAAAAGAGGATAAACATGAATAAAGTAGCTTTTGAGAAAAATTTTATACCTATAGCAATGATAGCATTTTCAGTACTTGTATATATTATTGGTATATTTATAGTCTCAGATAAGATGAGCTGGACATTAGGGCTTGCCTTCGGATTAATATTTTCTTTGCTAAAATTGAAGCTTATGGAGAAAACTATTAGTAAGGCAATTTCATTACCACCAGCAAAGGCTAAAAATTATATGAATATGCAGTACATGTTAAGATATGGTTTAACAGCTATAGTACTTATTGTAGCAGCATTAGAATCAAGCATAAGTTTACTAGGTGTATTTTTTGGTCTTTTATCAATGAAAATTGGGGCCTATGCCACAATTTGGATGAAAAAGACTCAAAAATAATATATAAAAATTTAAATAGGCAATAACACGCCGTTTGGCATGTTTGCAATATATATTTTGATGGAAAGGAGTGTAAGCAGATGGGAGAAAACTTAGATTTTGGTTCACAAACCCTAATACCACTTTTTGAAGTTAATGGACAGACTCTAGGAATTACACAAACACATGTAAACACTTGGGTGATCATGGCTGCACTTACAGTTTTCGCACTTATTGTTAGAGCGAAGATTAAGAATTTCAAAGAAGTTCCAGATACAAAATTACAAAACTTGGTAGAAACTCTTGTAGATTCACTTAACAACTTTACAGCGAGTACAATGGGAAAACAAAATAAAGGTTTCGCAGCCTTTTACGGACCATTATTTATCTTTATCATAATTTGTAACTTATCTGGCTTAGTAGGGCTTAGACCACCAACAGCTGACTTCGCAACAACATTGGCATTCGCCTTAACAACTTTCTTCATGATTCATGGATTTGGTGTTAAAGCTAAAGGACCTGGATACTTCAAGTTCTTAGTAGAGCCTTTCCCATTCTTATTACCAATCAATATCATCGGTGAGATTGCAACACCAATTTCACTTAGTTTCCGTTTATTTGGTAATATTTTAGGTGGAACAATTATTATGGGCTTAGTATATGCTATGTTTCCTTGGTTCCTCACACTCATAGGTGTTCCAGCAGCATTACACATGTACTTTGATATCTTTGCTGGTTCATTACAAGCATTTATCTTTGTAATGCTTAGTATGACATTTGTGTCAGGCGCTATGGAGTAGAAAGGAAGTGAGGTAAGAAAATGTCATATTTTGACCTATTTTTCGGATGGATGTTCAATGTAGATCCTAAAGCACTCGTATTAGCACTTTCTGCAATTGGTGCAGGGTTTGCTATGATTGCAGGTATTGGACCTGGTATTGGACAAGGCTATGCAGCCGGTAAAGCAGCAGAAGCTGCTGGTGCAAATCCAGAAGGAAGTAAATCAGCAACAATCGTTATGTTATTAGGAGCAGCAGTAGCTGAAACATCGGGGATTTTTTCTCTTGTTATCGCTATCATCATGCTCTTCGCTAATCCACTTGTAAGCAAAGAAGGAGTTGGAATCGTTCTTGCAGCAAGTGCGCTTGGTGCAGGTCTTGCAATGATTGCAGGTATTGGGCCTGGTATTGGACAAGGTTATGCAGCAGGTAAAGCAGCAGAGGTTACAGGTAAAAATCCAAATGTTCAAGGGACAGCTATCCGTACTATGTTAATCGGGCAAGCAGTAACTCAAACATCAGGGATTTTTGCTTTAGTAATTGGTTTATTGTTATTATTTGCTAATCCATTTATTGCTAGAGAAGGTGTAAGCATCGTTCTTGGAGCATGTGGTGTAGGTGCAGGTATCGCGATGATCGCAGGTATCGGACCTGGTATCGGACAAGGATATGCAGCAGGTAAAGCAACTGAAGCAGCAGGTAAAAGACCAAAATTACAAGGTGCTATTTTACGTACAATGTTACTTGGTCAAGCTGTTGCACAAACAACAGGTATTTATGCACTTATCATTTCATTACTTTTAATGTTCGTGCAAGTATTCTAAGAAATTATTAATGAGTAAATTAAACTCAAGGAGGAATTTATAATGGATAACAATCAAATTGATGGAAGAGCTCTTATTTTAGCATGTTCTGCAATTGGTGCAGGTCTTGCAATGATCGCAGGTATCGGACCTGGTATTGGACAAGGATATGCAGCTGGTAAAGGTGCTGAAGCTGTAGGTCGTCAACCAGAAGCACAAGGTACAATCATGAGTACAATGCTTTTAGGGGCAGCTGTAGCTGAAACAACAGGTATCTATGGTCTTATCGTAGCTATCATTCTTTTATTCGCTAACCCACTTATTACAAAATACATGTCATTAATCGGTTAATTAATATAAGAATTAGTTTTGACATCGACATAGAAAGGAGGGACTTTCCCTTTGAATACATCATTCATTACTGTATTAGCAGCTGAACCAGGAAGAATTATCGGATTTGATATGCAGTTACTCTGGGACTTAGGATTACAATGGATTTCTACATTAATCATTATTGTGATTTTATCAAAACTCTTATTTAAACCTATGACAGAGTTCCTGGAAAAAAGAAAGAATGGCATCGCAAAAGATATTGATGAAGCTAGAACTTCAAAAGCAGATGCTGTTGAATTAAAAGGTCAATATGACAAAAAATTAGCAGAAATTCAAGTAGAATCAGATGCAATTCTTAAAGAAGCAAGAGCTAAAGCACTTGCTAGAGAAGAACAAATCATTGCTGAAGGTAGAGCGGAAGCAGAAGCTATTAAACAAAAAGCTTTAAATGATATGAAACTTGAACAAGAACGTGTTAAAGATGAAATGAAACAACAAATGATTGAGGTATCTACTCTCATGGCTAGTAAATTTGTTGCAGTTTCACTTGATGAACAAAAACATAATGAAATCATTGATGAAATTATTAAGGAGATGGGGGATGTACAGTGGCTCAATTAGTTGTAAAACGATATGCTACCGCCCTATTTGAAATATCTAAGGAAGCAAATGCTTTAGCTCAGTATGAAGCTGAAGTTAAAACAATTGTAGAAGCTATGAAACAAACACCTGACTTTATCACTCTTTTAGGAGATGCTAAAGTTAGCAAGAAAGAGAAAATTTCCTTAATTGAAAACATTTTTGGGGATAAAGTATCTGATGCAATCGTAGGACTTATGGTGCTTATGGTTCGCAAATCAAGAGAAACTTCTATTTTAGAGGTTCTTGAAGGATTTTTAGATATGGTTAAGAAGGAAGCTGGAATTGTTAAAGCAACAGTTACATCTGCCATTGCACTTAACCAAACACAACTCGAACAAATTCAAAGTAAGATTGAAGCTAGTACAAATAGCAAAGTTGAGCTAGAAACAATAATCGACGAAAGTATTATAGCAGGACTAATCATTAAAGTAGCTGACAAAGTTGTAGACGCTAGTATTAAAGGCAAAATGCAGACTTTAAAGAAACAGTTATCTGATATTAGACTTGCATAGAAAGGGGTGTATTCAGTTAATGAATCTGAGACCAGAAGAAATTAGTAGTATTATTAAAGACCAGATTAAAAACTATAAATCACACCTTGAAGCAGAACAAGTAGGTACTGTAATCGCTGTTGGTGACGGTATCGCGCGTGTACATGGACTTGAAAAAGCTATGTCAGGTGAGCTTCTTGAATTCCCAGGTGAAATTTATGGTATGGTTATGAACTTAGAAGAAGACAACATTGGTGCCGTTATTTTAGGTTCAGATCAAAACATCAAAGAAGGTGACTCTGTTAAATCAACAGGACGTGTAGTAGAGGTACCAGTAGGTGACGCTCTTTCAGGACGTGTTGTTAATGCATTAGGTCAACCTATTGATGGGAAAGGTCCAATCAGCACAGACAAATATAGACCAGTAGAACGTGTTGCATCAGGGGTTATTGACAGAAAATCTGTAGATACACCACTTCAAACAGGGTTAAAAGCTATTGATGCCATGGTACCAATCGGACGTGGTCAACGTGAGCTTATCATCGGGGATAGACAAACAGGTAAAACTGCAATCGCTATCGATACAATCATTAACCAAAAAGGTAAAGATTGTTTATGTATTTATGTTGCAATTGGTCAAAAAGCCTCAACAATTGCACAACTTGTAAACAGCTTAGAAAAAGCTGATGCTATGAGCTATACAACAATCGTTGTTGCTACAGCTTCAGAAGCAGCTCCACTTCAATACCTTGCACCATATGCAGGTGTTACAATGGGTGAAGAATGGATGGAACAAGGTAAAGACGTTCTTATCGTATATGATGACTTATCAAAACATGCGGTAGCTTACCGTACAATGTCATTACTTCTTCACAGACCACCAGGTCGTGAAGCTTACCCAGGAGACGTATTCTACTTACACTCACGTCTTCTTGAGAGAGCAGCTAGACTTTCTGATGAACTTGGTGGAGGTTCAATTACAGCTCTTCCAATCATCGAAACACAAGCAGGGGATATCTCAGCTTATATCCCAACAAACGTAATTTCTATTACAGATGGACAAATCTTCCTTGAGACAGAACTCTTCAACGCTGGTGTTCGTCCTGCGGTTAACCCAGGTCTTTCAGTATCACGTGTTGGTGGGGCAGCTCAAATCAAGGCAATGAAACAAGTAGCAGGTCCTATTCGTACAGAACTTGCACAATATAGATCACTTGCTGCATTCGCACAATTTGGTTCAGATCTTGATCCAGCTACTAAAAATGCACTTACACAAGGTGAACGTATCACAGAGATTCTTAAACAACCTCAATACTCACCACTTTCAGTAGCACACCAAGTTGTTATTCTTTATGCAGCAACAAGAAGATTCCTTATGGATGTACCTCTTTCAGAAGTGGCTAGATTCCAAAGTGAACTCTTTGAATATGTTGAAACAAAACATGCAGATATCTTTGATGAAATTGTACAACCAGCAGGTCTTACAAAAGAGCTTGATGTTAAATTAAATGATATCATTACACAATTCAAACAAGGCTTTAGAGCTTAATTTAAAGGGGTGGAGTAGATGGCGTCTTTACAAGATATTAAAGGGCGAATCCGAAGTATTGATAGCACAAAGAAAATCACTAGTGCTATGAATCTTGTTGCTACTTCTAAGCTTAATAAAAGCAAAGAGGCAGCTCTTAGAACAAGACCCTTTTTCAATAAGATACTCTCTACTATGCAGTCTATTGCCCAAAATGCAAAAGGACAAGGCTCTCCTTTCCTAAAACCAAATGGTTCTGATGTTAAAGCATTTATTACTTTAGCATCAGACAAAGGTCTTTGTGGTGGTTATAATGCTAACATTTGTAAACTTACAATGAGCCACATCGAAGATGCAGCCAAATCACACTTAGTGGTTGTTGGTAAAAAAGGTATAGACCAATTCAAAAGTAGAGGTTACGAAGTAGCTAAAGAAGTAGTTGATATCTCTGAAGAACCAACTTACAGAGATGCAAAAGAAATTGCAGACTACATTACAGATAAATTCTTAAAAGGTGAAATTGGAGAAGTTTATTTATCATATACAAACTTTAAATCAACTATTCAACAAGAACCAGAGATGGTTCGCCTTTTACCATTAGATATAAATAATATTGAAACAAAAACTGAAAGTGAATCAAGTCAGCCAAGCGATCTTTTAATTTATGAACCATCACCAGAAGCTGTACTTGGATATGTAATTCCAAGATATGTAGCGGATGTTATTTATGGGGCACTTTGTGAAGCTAGTGCTAGTGAAAACGGGGCAAGAATGACAGCCATGGATTCAGCGACAGAAAATGCACAAGAAATCATGGATAAATTAAGCATTCAATACAACCGTGCTAGACAAGCAGCAATTACACAAGAATTAACAGAAATCGTAGCGGGGGCAGGAGCACTCAAATAAGTAATAAAGGAGTGAACAAATAAATGGCACAAAATGTAGGACATATTGTTCAAATCATCGGTCCTGTACTTGACATTAAGTTTAGTGCAGAAAATATGCCAGCTATTTACAACGCTATTGAAATCAAAGAGCAAGATGGTAAAGTGCTTGTAGTAGAAGTTGCACAACATCTTGGAGACGATATCGTACGTTGTATTGCCATGTCAGCTACAGAAGGTTTAGTTCGTGGCATGGAAGCTGTAGATACTGGAGCACCAATTTCAGTTCCAGTAGGTAATGAAACACTTGGACGTATCTTCAACGTTACAGGTAAAGCTGTAGATGGAAAACCAGCTCCAGAAGGTGAAAAATGGCCAATCCATAGAAAAGCACCTTCATTTGAAGAGCAAGCAACATCTGCAGAAATCTTAGAAACAGGTATTAAAGTAGTTGACCTTATCTGTCCATATCTTAAAGGTGGCAAAATCGGTCTTTTCGGTGGTGCAGGTGTAGGTAAAACTGTACTTATTCAAGAATTAATTCGTAACATCGCTACAGAGCACGGTGGTTTCTCTGTATTCGCAGGTGTAGGTGAACGTACTCGTGAGGGTAATGACCTTTACCACGAAATGACAGATTCAGGCGTTATCGCTAAAACTACAATGGTGTTCGGTCAAATGAATGAGCCACCTGGTGCACGTATGCGTGTTGCTTTAACAGGTCTTACAATGGCGGAATACTTCCGTGATCAATCAGGTCAAGACGTTCTTCTATTCGTAGATAACATCTTCCGTTTCACACAAGCAGGTTCTGAGGTATCAGCCCTTCTTGGACGTACACCTTCTGCTGTAGGTTACCAACCAACACTTGCAACAGAAATGGGTACACTTCAAGAACGTATCACATCAACTAAAAAAGGTTCTATTACATCTGTTCAAGCTGTATACGTTCCTGCCGATGACTTAACTGACCCAGCTCCAGCTACTACTTTCGCTCACCTTGATGCGAAAACAGTACTTTCACGTGCTATCGTAGAACAAGGTATCTACCCAGCTGTAGATCCACTTGAATCTTCATCACGTGTACTTGATCCACAAATTGTTGGGGAAGAACATTATCAAGTAGCTCGTGACGTTCAAGCTATCTTACAACGTTACAAAGAGCTTCAAGATATCATTGCAATCTTAGGTATGGATGAACTTAGTGAAGAAGATAAAGCTACAGTTAACCGTGCACGTAAGATTCAAAAATTCCTTTCTCAACCATTCTTCGTTGGGGAAGTATTCACAGGTACTCCAGGTAGATATGTACCAGTTAAAGAAACAGTTCGTAGTTTCAAAGAAATCCTTGAAGGTAAACATGATAACCTTCCAGAAAATGCTTTCTACATGGTTGGTACAATTGAAGATGCCATTGAAAAAGCTAAAACTCTATAATTAGGAGGAACAAGCTATGGCAAACAAAATGAGACTTCAAATTATCACACCTATGCGTTCAATTTTAGATGAAGAAGTTGAATCAGTAATCCTTAACACAACTGAAGGAGAAATGGGTGTATTATATGACCACGAACCAGTTGTAGCCCTTCTCGGATACAACAAACTTGTTTATACACAAGATGGTGTTAAAAAAGAAGCAACAACATTAGGTGGTTTTGCAGAAGTAACTATAGATAAAGTTGTTATTTTAACAGATGCATCAGAACTTGCTGATGAAATTGATGTTGAAAGAGCAAGAAAAGCTAAAGAGCGTGCAGAAAGACGTCTTCAGCAGCAAGATGCTAATATAGATAGAGCTCGTGCAGAAATTGCACTTAAAAAAGCTATCGCACGTATTAACTTAAGCAACATGAAATAATGAAAAACTGTTACAAGGTGTACATCAGTACACCGAGTGACAGTTTTTTAATATACAGTACAAATATTACGAATTTTTAATTGGGTGCTATTTACCATATATATACATTAATGTTATAGTAGATAGGTACTAGATTAAGGATATTAGTAATAGAATGGGGTAAAATAATGAAATTACAATTAATGAAAAGAACAAAAGACGAGTTAAAAGAATTCGTGAAACTTTATGGTTTAAAAGGTGTATCCAAATTAAATAAAGATGCATTATGTGATGAATTAATGCCTGTGATTTTAAAAGAAGCTAAAAGTTGGTTTGCTTTATTTGATGAGGCACAATTAGTTTCTGTACAAAAGTTATTAAAGGAAGAACAAGTTAAGGATTGTACAAATCTAAAAAGTGTTTATGGATTTTTAGAGAATATTGGACATGTTGAGATCTCTAAAGACAATGTGGTAACTATGTCTGAAGAGCTCAAAGAAAAATATAAAAGATACTTTGAACAAAAAGAAGCTAATACGCTTGAACCAAAGTATTTACAATATGCTAAATTCCGCAAATACACATTAGCAGCACTTCATTTATATGGAATGGTTGAAATTGATGTGTTTAAAGATTTATATGAAAAATATGAAGGTGAAGTACTTGATTTACAAGTATACTTTGATTGGTTCAATTTAGATGCAAAATTATCAAGACCATATGATTATGTAGATGGATATCTTGTAGCAGAATGCTTATATCTTTTCGAAATGCAAGGCTTCAATGAACTTATTCAAAATACACAAGGAAAATCATACTATATACCAGCTAAAGAAGAATTCTTACGTTATAGTGATGAGAGCTATTATGAACATACGCTTCATATTGAAAGACTTAAAACGCACATCAAAACAACTTATAAGTTAGATGAGGCGAAAGCAGAAGAAGCTGTTTTTGATCTTTCATTAGGACAACAAATCACAACTAAATCAGGAGACCAAACATTACAACATACATTAGCACATTGGAATGTAATGGGCATCTCACCAAAGAGTATGGAAGAAGTAAATAAGTTAGTTGGATTAGTTGTAAAGGTAATGAATACAACACGTATGTGGATTAATAAGGGATTTACACCGGATGAAGTAAATGGTGTAAAAAGTGAACCAGTTAGTAAAGTTAAATTTGGTAGAAATGAAGTTTGCCCATGTGGGAGTGGGAAAAAATACAAAAAATGTTGTGGAAGATAACAGGGTCGGGTTGCACGAAGGTGCGCCTGACTTTTTTGTTTTACTGAGGGGTAGAGGGCGTGGGGATAAGTAGGAGGATATAATTTTCCTTAACCCTCACTTCGTTCGAAGGTTAGATAAAATTATATCCTCCTACTTAT
>USPX01000029.1 GCA_900556665.1 uncultured Eubacteriales bacterium | reverse complement strand
ACTCTGACATATCCATCTCCTATTATCTTGTGTTATTAATTCCACTCATCTACTTGCACATTTTAAGAATGTTTAAAACATCTTCTTTATTAAGTGGCACATAAGCATTTTTAAGATCACCAATTCTTACGGCTTTTTCTGCCATAACTTCAAAGTGAGTCTCGTCAATGCCAAGTTCTGTAAGTGTCATTGGTAAACCACAGTTTCTAAAGAAATTCTCTGGCAAAGAAAAGTCCTATAACAAGAAATATTATATAGCTGCAGGCTGTTATGAATATACCCTGCACAGCCATTTTATCAGCTTCTTCTGGCAGATGCCATACATTCTTACCATACGTTGCAAATTTATCTACTGTGTCTTCACTTAAGATATAACGCATCCATCTTGGTGTCACAATGGCAAGACCTACTCCATGTGTAATATCATAAAAAGCACTTAATTCATGTTCAATTGGATGACAAGTCCATGAACCTGGTTTACCTGCACCCACAAGTCCATTAAGCGCTAAAGTACTTGCCCACATTAAGTTAGCTCTTGCTTCATAATTAGTAGGTTCTTCTAAAGCTATAGGGCAGTATTTGATACATGTTTCTAAGAGATTTTCTGCTAATCTATTTTGAATAAATGTGTCCCTTTCTTAAAATAGTTTTCGAAAATATGAGACATAATGTCGGCTGTACCTGCTGCTGTTTGACGAGCTGGTAAAGTATATAAATACTCTGGATCTAAAATAGAACTTTGTGGGATCATCTTCATAGAAGCTGTTCCTAATTTTTCATTAAGCTCCATATTAGAGATTACTGCATTTTTATTCATTTCTGAACCTGTAGCAGCTAATGTAAGGACAGTCACAATTGGTAATACTTCTGTAATTTTGCTAGGATCTAAGGCAAGATCCCATGCATCCCCATCATAGTAATATCCTGCACCAATTACTTTAGAGCAATCAATTACACTACCGCCCCCAATAGCTAAAATTACTTCAATCTGATGTTTACGGCAAAGCTTCACACCTTCTCTAACTGTTTCAATTTTAGGATTAGGATCTACCCCTGGTAATTCAACAATATTGCAATCTGCAAGTAACTCCTTAGCTTTGTCATATATGCCATTCTTTTTAATACTTCCTCCGCCATATACGAGTAATACGTTTTTCCCATGTTTATGAATCGCTTCTGGTAAATTGGCAATCATACCTTTACCAAAGTAAATCTTTGTATAAGCATTAAAAATAAAGTTGTCCATATTTCCTCCACTATTTTGTATTATTTTGTTCTTACTTATCTTATCATTAGATACATACTTACTACAATGGATTATTTAACTATTCAGAAGTTTATTTAAATATTCTTTAAGCACCTTAGCTGCTTCTTCATGTGCCTTTACACCTGGATGCCATCTTGCACCTATCGTTTCATTTGTTGTATTTGGTAATCGCAAATAACTTACAGATTGGTCATCTGTCTTAGCTTGGGAGACTTCTATTGCGCTGCAAATAGTTGTTTCCATTGGTATATCTAACATACCATATGCCCAGACTAACTGCGCCTTTGGGTTATAGCTTCTAAGTTTCATCAAGAAATCTATCATAGCTTCCTTAATTGCATTTAAGTCCTCTTCATTATAAGTGCCATCTTCATTTAGATGGTTCTTATATATTTTACCCGTTACTTCATCTTTCCACTCAGGCGAATTAAAAGCACCACTATCATTGGTACCTAAATTAATCACTATCACATCTGGTTGCCAACTTGCAAAATCATAAGTTTCATTAGCACCTAAAGCTTTATTCTTTTCTCCATTTAAGAGACCACATACTTTGTCATAGTACAGTGGCAAGGCACTATAAGGATTGTTATCCCATCCTGAAAGTACCCCCCAACCACTTTGAGAAATAATATGATAATCTGCATTTAAAGCATTAGCAGTCATCACTGCATAGTTATTGGATGTACTAAACCACATAGAAATCCAATCTTGTTCTTGCATTGCACCTATGCTGCCTTCTCCTGAAGTAATGCTATCACCTATGAATTCAATTTTATAAGCCTTATCTTCTAATGCTTCAAATGTACCATCTGTTTTAAAACCATGAATCTGTACGCAGTGAGCTGTATCTAGTGGCATAGCTGGCGTTTCTTTTAAAACTTTAACATTCTTTATTACTTCTGGATTCATATTTCTAAAGAGACAAATCCACTTTTTCCCCTTTTCTAACATTTGTCTTGATATATAAGCACCATTAATTACTACACTCATCCAAGGCTCATATGAGTCATAGTCTGCTTCAATTTCTACCCAAAGTTCACTTGCCTTTACATTACATTCAACGCCACTTCCTGTCCAAAATAGTGTAAGTGGCTCTCTGCATGCAGTTGTCCTTCCTAAAACTCTTAAATTTGAAATCTCATTTACCCCAAAACTTTTCATCTATTTTCTCCTTTATATAAAAATGTAGTCTCCTATGTGAAATTTGTTTTAACGCTGCGCAAGAGCTTGTACATAATACTTAGAGTATTCCCCTGCAAGGAACATAATGGTTTTAGTTACCATATCCTTAGTTTTTTCATCCATGGTATTAATTGTTTTTAAGATTACACTTATATTTTTAAGCTTCTCTGTTGTAAGTTCATTAATAGTTTTAGCCCCTGTGGCTTCTAGCGCCTCAAAGACACTGTCAATAAACTTTCGTTTTTCATTTACTTCTAACTTACCTAATAAATCTGTTAGTGCATCATTTAACCTTTTACTATTTTCACTAATACCTTCTAAATATATGAGGTCATTTCCCATAACCTCCCACCCCATAATATCATGCTGCAAAATACCTTTATTACCACTTTTAATAACTAGGTATTCTTCTTCATGTTCTAGTAACATACCTACAACAGAAGACTCAGGAACAATAGTTTTAATCTTATGTAGCATTTCTCTATAATTTTTGCTTTGGGTCATTTCTTTATTAAAACCAGGACCATCATTGTTATAAATCCTAAGAATTCGGCGTTTTAACTTTGGATGACACATAATTCCCGCATACATGGCTAAATTACCACCTTTCGAATGTCCACCTAATCGTAATAATCTTCTATTACGCTTAGTCGTCGACTCTAGGTAAGTTAATGCCTCTATTTGTGCTGGTACTGGTGTTATATAAACCATTCGCAAATCTTCTTTCCAGCCTACTAAAGTATCATCTGTTCCTCTATAAGAAATATAAGTTGTGCCATCTCCCAATAAAATGTGTAGTGCTGCAAATTGCTTTTCATCTGCATAATCTATAGTACTTACATAATTACACAAACCTACATGCCTAAACCTAGTTGTTTGAGCTACCTTCTTTAAAATAAATGGTGTTAATCTATTGGATATAGTCTGCGCCTTAAGTTCTTCCTCTTTATACATTTTAAAAAACAATCTACTGGCTTCTTCTAATGTGATAATATCTCGATAGGCTGGCCCTGCTACAATGCCATCAAAAGCAATATATGACACCAAAGATAATATTAAGTTATCTATCTCATTAAAAGGTGCTTGTGCAAATGTTAAGTCGCCACGCCACATCAAATAATCCTCTACATTTGCCATAACCTTCCCCCCTATACAACTTACTTTATTTCCCCCTATTCACGATTATTATACTACAGTTTAAATGCATTGTAGCCTATAAATAAATTATTTCATATAGGTTCTAAGCGCTTTAATTTCTACTTCACTTAAATAGCGCCAACTTCCATATTCTAAGTCGCCCATTTCTACATTTAACAAACGTATACGTTCAAGTCTAATCACTTCATAGCCAAAATGTTTGCTCATCCTTCTAATCTGTCTATTAAGCCCCTGCGTAAGGGTAATCTTAAAAACATCTTTTTTTATAGCTTCCATTTTACAAGGTCTCGTAACTACTCCTCCTAAATCAACGCCCTTCCTCATCCCTTTTAAAAAAGCTTCATCATAAGGTTTATCAACTGTTACAATATATTCCTTCTCATGTTCATGCTCCGCCGCAAGTATAGCATGAGCTAAGTCTCCATCATTGGTAAGTAATATAAGCCCTCTTGAATCTTTATCTAAGCGCCCTACTGGGAATATATAATCTGGATAATTGATATACGAAATAATATTATCCTCCACCTCACTTGCTGCTGTACAAGTTATACCTACAGGCTTATTGAGTATAATGTAAATCTTCTCTTTAGCCTTTAAAGGTTCTCCATCTAAATAAATCTCATCCTCTTCTTCTACCCATTGCCCAGGAATTGCAAGCTTGCCATTTACAACAATCCTTCCTGCTTCAATCATTTCATTAGCTTGTTTTCTAGAACAAATTCCTTTGTTGCTTAATAATTTATTTATTCTCATCTATGCTGTCCTATTCTTATATATAATTTACTAGCTCTACTTATTTATAATCTACTATTAACTGTCTAACATACCCTAATTTTTAAGGCTACGTCTGTCAGTATAACACAACAATATGATGGAATGGATTATTATTTCAATGCATTAAATAATTATAGCTAATCTTGAATATACTAACCTTAATGTTATGGTAAAAAGGAGTTTCTATAATGAAAAAATCTATTAAAAAGCTATTTTTCCCTCTCTTACTCGTATCGCTGGTACTATCATCTATACCACTCCAAGCTTCCCGAATGAGTTCTCAGGTTAATATCCCCTACACAAAATCTCAATGTGAACTTCAAAAGGCAGAACAAAAACTTTGGATTGATCACGTATCTTGGACAAGAAGTTATATCATTAGCGCCATTGCTTCTCTCCCAGATCAGAATGATAAACTTTGGCATCAAAATGCTGACAAAATTGCTGAGTTTTTAAGCAGTGCTAATCCTAATTACTCACTAAACGATTTAAAAGATATGTTATATCAACATTTAAAATACCTTACAGATCAGGTGGTTGCAAGATTAAGTAATGATTGGAAAGCAGATATTGATGCATATGACAAGGGAGAAGAACATATGATTCATTTTGCAGATGGCATCATCAAACAGTTCCCTGAAAAATTCAAATAAAAATATTTTGATGGCATGCCATACTTTGCCTCAATTAATAGTCCTAAAAGTAAAAAATGCCTTCTTAATAAGATTTAGTGCGCTAAATTCTTATCAAGAAAGCGTTTTTATTATATTAATTGCTCTTTTTTTTATACAAATACATAATCATTCGTTACAGGTTGTAATCCCCTTGCCTTAATGGCATTATAAACTTCTTCGAAAGTGCGGCTATCTGCAATTTCAAATTGGTCATCACCTTTATCTGCAATTTCTTCTTCCGTGTGACTACCAATACCTGTGCTAACACCTGCTGATATTTTAGTTGCAGCAAGGCCTATCACATGATCTCTAAATTCAGCGCGTTCTCTTGTAGAAATGGTAATACTTGCAAATGGCATAAATAAGCGATACGCCGTAATCACTTGTAAAAGTTGAGTTTCATGAACATCTTTAGGATTAATTTGTGCATTATTTATAATTGGTCTTAATCTAGGACAAGAAAAAGCTATTTCTGCATGAGGATATTTTCTTTGAATAAGATAAGCATGCATACCTGTCGCAAAAGCATCTTTTCTAAAATCATCAAGGCCTAAAAGTGCTGCAAACCCTACTCCTCTCATGCCACCTTTTAAAGCACGTTCCTGGGCACACATACGATATGGAAAAACGCGTTTATGTCCTGCAAGATGTAATGTTTCATATTTATCTGCATTATAAGTTTCTTGAAAAACTGTAACAAAGTCTGCACCACATTCATGTAAATAGGCATATTCATCACTATTCATTGGATAGACTTCAAGTCCTACCATTTTAAAGTACTTACGTGCAATTTTACAGGCTTCTCCTATGTATTTTATATCAGACATTTTGCGGCTTTCCCCTGTTAGCAACAAAATCTCTTCAATACCCGTCCCCGCAATAGCAGCCATTTCTTTTTCCATCTCTTGTGCATTTAACTTGGCACGTTTAATTTTGTTATGGCAGTTAAATCCACAATAGATACAATAGTTCTCACAGTAGTTTGCTAAATATAAAGGCGTAAACATATACACACTATTCCCAAAATGCTTTCTTGTTTCCTTCTGCGCTGCTTGTGCCATTTGTTCTAAAAAAGGCATAGCCGCTGGTGAAAGAAGTGCTGCAAAATCCCTTGGTGTACGCATCTCCTTTTCTAATGCTCTCTTTACATCTTCTGCTGTATAACTATTGTAATCATAGGCATTCATCGCCTTAATAACTTCTTCCATAATACCTGGTTCTAAAACTTCCATACCTTCCATATAAGCCATATGGTCTGTTCTTATTTCACTCATATTATTTATAGCAGTAACTATGATTTTACTGCCCTCTCCCTTCTATTCTTTCTACATATTTTTAAACCTTTTCTAGTCTTGTAAAAATCCTGTTAAAGGAGATGAAGCACTTGCCCCACTTGATAAAACACGCCCAAGTCCAGAAAGATATGCAAGTCTGCCTGCTTCTATAGCATTTCTAAAAGCCCTTGCCATCATTGTAATATTTCCCGCTGTAGCTATTGCTGTATTCGCCATAATAGCCGCTGCCCCCATTTCCATTGCTTCACAGGCCTGACTAGGTGCCCCAATACCTGCATCTACAATGATAGGCAGATCTATTTCTTCTATTAAAATCTTAATAAATTCTTTTGTACAAAGCCCTCTATTTGAACCAATAGGTGAAGCAAGTGGCATAATAGCAGCTGCACCTGCATTTACTAAATCTCTTGCCACATTTAAATCTGGATACATATAAGGCATAACAATGAAGCCTTCCTTTGCTAAAATTTCTGTGGCTTTAATAGTCTCTGCATTATCTGGTAATAAGTATTTACTATCTCTCATAATTTCGATTTTTACAAAGTCGCCACACCCTACTTCTCTTGCAAGTCTTGCAATACGTACAGCCTCTTTAGCATCTCTAGCCCCAGATGTATTAGGTAAAAGAGTTACATCTTTAGGAATATAATCTAAAATGTTTTCCTCACTTCCAGTATTAGCACGGCGAACTGCCATTGTCACCATTTGTGCCCCTGCTTCTTCTATAGCTGCCTTGATAAGTTCTAGGCTATATTTTCCTGAACCTAATATAAATCTGGAATCAAACTTATGCCCACCAATTACTAATTGATCTAATGTTTCTACTTTACTCATATCTATTCTCCTTATTTCTATTTTTATAGTTTCTAACCTGTGTTAAACTCTGCTTTTAAACTTCCTCTATATTTAAAATAAGCCTTAATATCATATTGGCCTGATGACCTGCACAAATGCTTACTCTAGGTGCCATAAGTCCCATACCTGGCTTTGCTTCATTATAGAAATCCCCACAAATATATAGGCGTTTATTGATCTTCTTTGTTTGAATTTCATTACTACTTGCATACCCTGCCATTCCAGAAGCTGCTACGATTTTAATAGCACCTTTTTCTTCTAATAAACTATTTACAAGCATAGCTTTAACCTCTGGCTTATCAAAGGCTTCACAAACTATTTCATCGGTTTTAAAAAGTTCTAATACATTCTCCTGTGTCACTTTCACTGTATCAATCTCAACATTTATATAAGGATTAATTTCTGCTATTTCCTGTTTTAAGGCCTCTGTTTTATACATCCCTAAATGTTTAATTTTATACATTTGACGATTTAAATTACTCGGCTCTACAATATCAAAATCTATTAGATGTAAATGCCCTACGCCAGTTCTTGCAAGTTCTATGGCAATATGGGACCCTAGTCCCCCAAGTCCTGCAATAGCTACTTTAGCTGCCTTTACTTTCTCATGTACACTTGGTGTATGCCTTGCACACATTAATGCCTCTAACTCCTCTTTACTTGGCATTTCGCCCTTTACGATAAAAGCTATTTCATCCCCTTCATAAATCGCTAAGTCTTCATCTGTTTGAAAGCCATTATAAATTGTAATTAAAGGGAGTCCTTCTTTTACCCTCTTAATGCCTTTATTTAGAATTTCTTTTTGAAGTGCCCATAAAGACTTTCCTTCTACTTCCTGTTTTTTCCCATTAATTCTTACTTGCAACCTAATCTCCTCCTAACTTTAATCAGCCTCCACCTACAAAATGTATAATCTCAATCTTATCTTCATCACATAAGTAAGTTGTTTCATAAGTACGTTTAGGTACAATCTCCTCATTAATTTCAACAGCTACAGTTTCTACTCTATAACCTGCCTTTTTTAAGAATTCTAATACTGTTACTTTCTTATACTCTTGTTTTTCACCATTCACTGTAATCATCTTTTCACCTCCAACGCTGCAATTTAAATTAAAACGCAAAAAAGGCCGCACGAAAGAAACTACACCCACGGTGGTGTACCCCTTCATGCGACCTTTGTCACACTCTTATTCAATAAGCATTTGCCTACTGGTCTTAAATGTTATATGCAATTTTTAATTACTAATATTATAGTAAATTATTTGTGTATTGTCTAGTGGTGGAATAAACGAATACCTGTAAAGCACATTGCCATGTTGTGTTTATTACATGTTTCAATAACTTGCTCATCTCTGATAGAACCACCTGGTTGTGCTACATATTTTACACCACTCTTATAAGCACGTTCAATGTTATCACCAAATGGGAAGAAAGCATCTGAACCTAAAGCTACATCTTGCATACCATCAAGCCATGCACGTTTTTCTTCTTTTGTGAATACTGGTGGTTTTACTTTGAAGATTTTTTCCCATTCACCATCAGCTAAAACGTCCATGTAATCTTCTCCAATGTAAAGGTCAATTGCATTATCTCTATCCATACGACGAATAGAATCTACGAATTGTAAACCAAGTACTTGTGGAGATTGACGAAGATACCAGTTATCAGCTTTGCTTCCTGCAAGACGTGTACAGTGGATACGAGATTGTTGACCAGCGCCAATACCAATCGCTTGACCGCCTTTAGCAAAACATACAGAGTTAGATTGTGTATATTTTAATGTGATTAAAGAAATGATAAGGTCAATTTTAGCTGACTCAGGAATTTCTTTATTTTCTGTTACCACATTACTAATGAATTCATTATTAATTTCAAGTTCATTACGGCCTTGTTCAAAAGTAATACCAAATACTTCTTTATGTTCAATAGGTGCTGGTTTGTAGTTTTCATCAATTTGAATAATGTTGTAAGCACCTTTTTTCTTAGCTTTTAAGATTTCTAAAGCTTCAGCTGTGTATCCTGGAGCAATGACACCATCAGATACTTCTCTACCAATAATTTTAGCTGTAGATTCGTCACATACATCTGATAAAGCAATGAAATCACCAAATGAAGACATTCTATCAGCACCTCTAGCTCTCGCATAAGCACAAGCAAGTGGAGAAAGTTCTCCAAGGTCATCTACCCAGTAAATTTTGCTTTCGATTTCTGTAAGTGGTAACCCAACAGCAGCCCCAGCAGGAGACACATGTTTAAAAGAAGTCGCAGCAGGAAGCCCTGTTGCTTCTTTTAATTCCTTAACAAGTTGCCAACCATTAAAAGCATCAAGGAAGTTAATATAACCTGGTTTCCCATTTAATACTTCAATAGGTAACTCACCCTCATTCATAAAAATTCTAGATGGTTTTTGATTTGGGTTACAACCATATTTTAATTCTAATTCTTTCATATTCTAAATCCTCCATATTACTTCGATATTATTAACTTACAAATATCTCTATTTCCAATCCACATAAATACTTGTTTATTCACCAAACGATATCCAAACATTAATGTTTCGTTACTCTCACTACTCAAATATTTCCGTTCATCTTATACTCACTACTAGTACTAGACAAGTAACTCCATTCACTTCTAACGTCCACCCTAGCATTTGTGCCAAGGGCCGCATTTTGCAACCGTATCATCACATCGCGTGGGGTGTGGGTAAGTGCAACATTACATTTTATCTAACCAGTCAGTCAAAGTAACTCAATTCGCTTCTCTCGCCCATCCTAGCATTTGTGCCAAGGGCCCGCAGCTGCAACCGTATCTATACATCGCGTGGGGTGTGGGTAAGTGACATATTACATTTTATCTAACCTTCGACCGTAGGGAGGGTTAAGGAAAATGTAATATGCCACTTACCCATGCCCCTCAACGGCCAATCTACGGTTGCTATCCCGCCGGCACAACCTTATACTATTTATTTTTATTCACGATGCGTGTTTCATACTCACCCGTTTCAATATCAATATATCTTACAAATAAAGAAACTTTATTTTCTTCATTTAAGCTTTCCCATAACATATTTGTAAATTCATCAATTTCTTTATCAATGGCTACAAGTTTAGGTTCTCCTTCAAAACTTGGAAGTGGATTTTCATTGCATTTGTAAGTATGAATGAAACGTCCTTCGCCAGCTTTTGCATTATCATATGTAAATGTGTAACGATTACAGCAAGATGGGTCCCCATTATTGCTTTTTAAGATAGACATTGCATAGTCATATTTGCCGTTTTCAATATGCATAATACCTGAAATTCTAGGTGTGTAGTTAGGGGCATCTGGTTCAAATTCACGTGTTTTAAGCGCTGCTTCAAATGTAAATTCTTTGTCCATAAGTTCATAAATTGTATCTGTTTGGTCACCATTTGTTACGATTGTACGATTTCCAAGTACACGTACTGGTGCATAAATGATTAAACTTGGATCACTTAATTTAGATGGATCAAATGCTTCTGTACGAATGCCTTCACCTTCTGTAACAAAAACACGGTTTCTACTATTTTCACTTCTACCCATGATGAAATAAGCTGTTACTGCTTTTTTACCATCAGCTGATCTACCAATTACGATACCTCTACCTGGATATGGGTTTGCTTTTAATTCTTGTTCTAATGCGATCATTTTCATTCTCCTTTTAATCATTCTTAATATGCATTCACTTATTGGGTGATACCCCTAGGTTGTTTCTTTCAAAGAACCATAAAATTGACACACGAAAAAGCCGACAACCTGGGTACCCTAAATAAATGGTGCCCAGGCGGTCGGCTTCTAATTATCTGTACTCCCTGTGGGTACTCCCACTTATCCGCCAGTCATACAGAACGTACTTTTAAAATACACTATTTCAGATTTATTTGCAACTACTTTTATTAAAAAATATGCTATTATTTATAGTTTTATGTCAAGACAAGTTATATTTTATAACCCTAAAATTCTCTCTACAATAAATACCACTACGCAGCCACTTGCCGCTACCATAAGTAAGCTCTTTTCTAAAAATGCCATTAATAGTGCTACGCCAAATCCAATGCCTGCTGAAATAGGACTTTCTGTAGACGTTAAAATTGTTGGAAAAGTCATAGCAGCTAATGTAGCATATGGTACATAAAATAAAAATGACTTAATATAAGTATTTGTGATTTCTTTTCGAATAAGTGTTAAAGGCAACATTCGAATTAAATATGTTACCCCTGCCATCACAAAAATATATAAGTAAACATTATGCGGCATTATGTACAACCTCCTTTTTCTTCTCATCTACAGGGAAAAGCCAGGCAGCAATACCTGCTATAATTAATGTTAAAATAATAATTCTAAAACCAAATGAAATCTCTTTTAAATAAGGTAGTATACTAAACAATAAACTTCCCACCATACTACTGATTACAACGCCACATACAACCTTATTGTTCTTAGAAGGTGGTATAATAATGGCTAAAAACATACCATATAATGCAATACCCAAAGCACTACTCATACTAGCAGGTAAAAATTTTCCTGAAACTACACCCAAAAATGTGCCCAATGTCCATCCAGAAATAGAAATCATAATAAGTCCATAAGAATAATAAGGGCTCACCTTTCCTTCTTTACATACAGATACACCAAAGATCTCATCTGTCACCCCATAAGCCACAAGTAATCTATGTCCTAGCCCTGCACTAGGTTCTAATTTCTGTGAAAGAGAACAAGACATTAGACAGTATCTTAAGTTTAAAATAACTTGTGTACAAATCACCTCATAGTAACTTGCACTTGCTGCAATTAAATTAAGTCCCCCAAATTGCCCTGCTGAAGTTACATTGGTAATAGATAATAGTACAGCTTGAAAAACACTAAGCCCCATTTCCTTAGCAACCATACCAAATGCAAAAGACACTGCAAAATATCCTAAGCAAATAGGTACACCATCTTTTATACCATACTTAAAATGACTACTCTTTTTCATACATCTACTCCTATCTCAAAATAAATACTCCACCTCTTTTTTATTTACAAAAGCCCTAAACTATTCTTAATATTATATTATTTTTACTTTTCTATAACAACATATATTCATCAAACTTTAATTCATCGCAAAAAAGACTATGGTACCCAATTATACCATAGTCAATAATATAGTTTATTACTTAAAATATTCCCCTTACTTTTAGTCTTCTTTTAAAAGTTTTACTAAAAGGACTCCACCCTGAGGAATTTGTAAACTAAGCATTTGATCCACGCTAATCTCTTCTGCTGTAAGTACACAGTATGCGATATAATTTCCCTCTAAATTCATAGCTGATAGTGGGATTTCCACATTTAGTTCTTCTGCTGTTTTATTAAAACAACTTAAATATGTGCCAGTTTGGTCACTACTATATAATAAAATTACTTCATTCGTCTCAAAAAATACTTTTGTGTCTTCTGTAATTTCAAAAGCTTTTAATATAAGTTGCTCTTTAATAGATGGTGCTTTGCCACCTGCCTTAAAAAAAGCTTCTATTTCTAGTGCTGTAATATTATTTTTAATAACCTTTGCCTCTTTAGGCACAACAATATGTTTCATTCTATGACCTCCATTCTAGCATAAGCTTTTACTTTTTCTTGCTCATTATTATATCATTTTTAAATTTAAATAAAATATATTTTCCCATTAAATTACTTTTACAATATTAAATTTTCTTTACATTTATGTTCTTTCTACAAATTGACACATATTGTTTATATATGTTACCATATAAGAATTCGTATATATAATTTTATAAGGGGATTTATATAATGAGTACAAATAATGATAATAAGTTAGGCACTGCACCTATCGGTAAATTAGTCGTTAGTATGGCAATTCCAGCAGTTATTGCACAACTTGTAAATGTTTTATATAACATTGTAGATAGAATGTATATTGGACATATTCCAGAAGTTGGTGCAAAGGCTTTAACAGGAGTTGGTATTTGTTTCCCTATTCTAATGCTTATTTCTGCCTTTAGTGCCTTTGTAGGTTCTGGTGGTGCACCACTTGCTTCCATAGAACTTGGTAAAGGTAAACCTAAAGAAGCCGAAAAAATTCTTGGTAATGGTACAACTGTGTTACTTTGTTTTTCTGTTATCTTAACAATTGTTTTTATGATTTTTAAAGAACCATTCCTACGTGCCTTTGGTGCAAGTGATGAGACAATTGTTTATGCCCTTGAATATATTACAATTTACTTATATGGAACGATTTTTGTACAAGCAGCTATTGGTCTTAATACCTTTATTACTTGTCAAGGACGATCTACCATTGCCATGCTTTCTGTTTTAATTGGGGCAATTATTAATATCGTATTAGACCCTATTTTTATATTTGGCATGAATATGGGGGTCAAAGGCGCTGCTCTAGCAACTATTATTTCTCAAGCTTGTAGTGCAATATGGGTTGTTGCTTTCTTAGTTTCTAAAAAATCTACTATTCGTATTCGCCTTGATATGCTAAAACCAAATTTTAAAATTATTGGTGGTATTGCTGCTCTTGGTATTGCACCTTTTATTATGCAATCTACTGAAAGTTTAATTAATATTGTTTTTAATAGTGGGCTTCAACATTATGGGAATGACGTATATGTAGGTTCTATGACTATTTTGCAAAGCGTCATGCAACTTTTTGTATTACCAGTTCAAGGTATTACACTGGGTACACAACCTATTATTAGTTACAACTATGGTGCTAAAAACTTTGATCGTGTAAAGAAAACATTTAAATGTGTTTTAATTATCACCGTAACTGTAACATGTATTTGTACACTTGCTGCCTTTGCTTTTCCAACGCTCTTTGCAAGTATGTTTACAAAAGATGCAGAGCTTATTGCTTTAATCAAAGTAGCTATGCCAATCTTCATGGGTGGTATTTGGATATTTGGTGTGCAAATGGCATGTCAATCTGCCTTTATGGCAATGGGGCAAGCTAAGATTTCACTTTTCTTAGCTCTTCTTAGAAAAGTTATTCTTTTAATTCCACTTGCGCTTATCCTTCCTCGCTTCTTTGGCGTAATGGGAATCTACTGGGCAGAGCCAATTGCAGATATTTTAGCAGCTATTACAACAGGAACTCTCTTCCTTATTAACTTTAAAAAAATCTTGGCTAAGGCTGAATAGATTAAGGTTACAGTGCAAAATCTTACTAAACTATAAATCAAAGAGGCTACTACATCATGTAATGTAGTAGCCTCTTTGGTTTATAGTGGCTTTCTTCCTACGGAAGTATTGTCACAAGTTCTGTCTCTGAGGGCTTCAATAGGATTTTCTTTATCTTCATAACGATAATCCATTTTATTTTTGCTAATATATTGATCTATAACTTTGTGACTTGGTACTTCTTCTACATTTTGATTGACAATATCTTGGAATGTAAAGAATAATGATTCCTTAGATAGATCTCCAATATTTGTATATTCATCTCTAATAGAAGTAAGTTGCACTGTATCTTTTAAGATATTACGTACATACTCTTTATTTTCATGGAGTTTTAGAAGTTCTGGGAAATTGCCATCTGGTATAACTTGTTGCCACTCTTTGCCTTCATATTGTTTGAGGAGGTCTGCTGCCTGATGTAAATGATTAATTTCTTCACAGAAATGTTCTTCCCATATCTTTTTAATACAAGGATCTGTTTCATCCTCATAACAAGAATAATATAAGTAACACTCTGTGTATTCATGATTTAATAAATTTTCAAGCCATGTAAGATGTGGGTCCATTAAACCGCCATAATGACTTACATGTTCTTCTTCTACGAGTCCAATTTCTTGATATAAATTTCTACCAATATCAGACTCATAAAATCCTGCTACATTCATATAATAATTCATTGTTTGTTGCTCTGCTGCTGTAATAATACCTATATCAAGTTTTGTAATAGGTGCCGCTTTGCAATAATCTACATAAGCTCTAATATTATCTGTTGGATAACGATGATGTGCAATAGTAGGTCTTCCTGGCATAATTTCTGTATAATGTCCTACTAAGTTTTCAGCTTTAATACCACGTTCCATTTCTAATAAATCTGAATAGCGATAAAGATGATCAAAGTCTTCAAGTAGTGCAAAATCTAACGCCATCTTTACGTGTTTATCAGGTTCTCTTTTAGCTAGTGCTGCTGTTAAATCAACTGCAAGTTGTTCATAACTTATAGTTGTTTCAAGAATCGTTTCATCCCCTGGCTTAAGAGTAGCTATAATCTTTTGTTGTTGTTGTTCACTTCTTCTTGTAGCAGCAATAGCACGCCTTAAATCATTATTTGTACAATGACGTGAAAATTGATGTGAAAACCAGACTGCCTCAAATTCTGTCCCATTCATTAAAATAATACGTGTTTTTGTATAAGGATCTACTTCATTTTTGTTATAAGGTTTTGGATAAATACTACGCCAATCCTTAAACAACTTATTTAAACTCATTGGCTTCTCTAAAAAAGGATTCATAAATTATATCTCACTTTCTTCTTTAATCCTATAAAATTCATTAATACCTTTAGTATGACTTATTTTATTAATCTCATACGTTTTTATATCACAAAAAGGAGATAGCA
>USPX01000028.1 GCA_900556665.1 uncultured Eubacteriales bacterium | reverse complement strand
CTACAGGTAATACCATACACAATAAACTTATTTAAAAAACTATAATTTTAAATATCAATGTAAATAAAAAAAGATGACTTCAAAATACTATCGAAGTCATCTTTTAAAAGAAGGTACATTATAACAATGTACAGTAGTAACTATATTGTTCTTGTGTAATTGTTTCTGTTCTACTTTCTGATACATAATATATCTTACAATTGCTCCCTACTAAATCCGAATCATCAGTAGCAGTTCTTTTAAAGTAAATAATAGCATCTAAATCCTTCACATATTCAAAACTATCTACATCTGCAATGTTTTGAACCTTTTTATCTGTAGGATTGTAAATCATAATATGCTTTCTATCTTTACCACCTAATAAATCTTTAGTACCACTTAAAAGTAATCTATTATCATTTAACCACTCTGCTCTACAAAAAGCTGTTGTAGAATAAATTTCATTACCCATTCCAGTTTGCATATTTACTAAGTAAATAATATCTTCACGTCCACTCTCTGAATAAACAGATTCCTTTTTAACGCCCCATAAATTGTCTTTAGATAAAATTAAATTCTTATCATTACTAGAAATAGTATTCGAAGATGATGGATTAGAAGATGGTTTATGAGTATCTGTAGCACTTTCTTCTATATAAATGTTCTTACTTATATTATCATAAGAAACTTTACAGTTTAATTGCTCACTTACAAATCTTAATGGCACTAATGTACGTCCATTTGATAAATATGGCATAGCAGTTATAGAAAATTCTTCTTCATTTCTACTCACTGTATTTGTGCCAATTGAACATTTAATAGTTGTATCCTCTTTTGTAATAATCACATCTGGACTCTTCCATTCTACTTTAGCGCCTAATTCTTTTGCGATAAAGCTAATTGGTACATAAGTTGTGCTACGTTTCATCTCTGGCCTAACATCCATTACAATAGGCTTATTATTAATAAAAACATTTATATCTTTGCCATATGTACAAGACCCCATTAATAAGATGAATATACCTAACATACATTTAAATTTCTTCATATTTCTTCTCCCTAATCTTTTTCCTAATTACTTATTGAATAATCAACAATTATTTTAGCATGAGAAATAGTATAACTATAAATTCCTGTTTAAATAGTGTGTTTTTATGTTTAAATGTTAAATGGTACTTACTCCTTGTAACTAAAAAAATACCATCTTAGCATCTTCTCTTGCTAAGATAGTATTTCATTAAACCAATGTATCTTATGAAATTGTTGGTACTAAATAACCTGCTGCGGCCAAATACTCTGCTGATAATACTCCGCCGCCTGCTGCCCCTCTTAATGTATTATGAGATAAGCAAACAAACTTATAATCAAACACTGTATCTTCCCTTAACCTACCAATTGTAATGCCCATCCCCTTTTCAAAATCTCGATCTAGCTTTGTCTGTGGTCTATTTTCCTCTTCCATATAACGTAAAAACTGTTTTGGTGCACTTGGTAAATTCTTTGAGAGTGGATTTACTTCATATTTTACAAGGGCTTCTAAGACCTCTTCTTTAGAGGGTTTCTTCTTGAAGCTGACATATACTGCTGCTAAATGTCCATCTGCTACTGGCACCCTAATGCACTGCGTTGTAATAATTGGCTGCGCTGCATTTACAATCTTGCCATTAGAGACCTGTCCCCAAATCTTAAGTGGTTCTTGTTCACTTTTTTGTTCTTCTCCTGGAATAAAAGGAATGACATTATCTAGAATTTCAGGACATTCTTTAAAGGATTTTCCTGAACCTGATATAGCTTGATACGTACAAGCTAAAATCTTCTCTGGCTCAAAAGCCATTAATGCTGAAATAGGTGGTACATAACTTTGAATAGAACAATTAGGTTTAACAACTATAAAGCCATATTGGCTGCCAAGACGTTTTCTCTGCGCTTCGATGACTTCAATATGATGACCATTGATTTCAGGAATAAGCATTGGCACATCACTTTCATAACGATTGGCTGAGTTATTTGAGATAACTGGTACTTCTGCTTTAGCATAAGCTTCTTCTAAGGCTTTAGTCTTAGCCTTATCTAAAGAAATGGCACAAAATACAAAATCTACTTGTTTACTTATAAGTCCTACATCTTCTCCATCTTCTATAACCATCTTTTTATATTTCTCTGGAATAGGGCTTGTCATTTTCCATCTATCACTAACTGCTGCTTCATAAGTTTGCCCCGCCGACCTTTTACTAGCTGCTAAAACCTTTACCTCAAACCAAGGATGATTTTCTAAAAGTAATAAAAAGCGTTGTCCAACCATCCCTGTTGCACCAATAATACCTACTTTAAATTTTTTCTCCATATAACTTACCCCCTTTTGAAATTAATTGAATTTTCTTTTTATTTATCATATGCTAAAACTAAGTATTAGTAAAATTGATAATATAGATAGTTTCATTCAATTATTTTGATAGGAGGTTTTAAAATGGATTTAAAACAGCTTACTACCTTTCTGACAATCAGCAAATTACAAAGTTTCACTAAAGCTGCAGAAGAACTTAACTATGCACAATCTTCTGTTACAACGCAAATTAAATTATTAGAAGAAGAATTAGGTGTCAAACTCTTTGAACGTATGGGGAAAAATATCTTTTTAACCCATGAGGGCAAAAAACTTATTCCTTATGCAAGACAAATGTTAAGGCTTTCAACGGATATTAAAAATAATATTAGTGAAGATAATACGCCAAAAGGACTACTTACCATTGGCGTTGCTGAATCTCTCTGTGTCATTCGTTTACCTGAAATCATCAAAGCATATCGTCAGCTTTATCCGGAAGTTGAAATTTCCTTAAAGTTTGGAAGCTGCGCTGACTTTAGACACTTTTTAAGTGACAATCTTATAGATGTGGCCTTTTCATTAGGTGCCAAAATAGAAAGTAGCGAATTTATCTCTGAAATTGAATCTGATGAACCTATGGTACTTCTAGCTTATCCAGGACATCCTTTATTACAAAAAGAAAAGATTCTCCCTCAAGATTTAGAAGGAGAATCCCTTATATTAACTGAAATTGGTTGTAGTTACCGTGCATCCTTTGAACGTATCTTAAAAGACGCCGGCGTTATACCTCATATTACATTGGAATCAGGCAGTATTCACGCCATTAAACTTTTTACCATGAGCGGTCTTGGTATATGCCTACTCCCTAAAATAGCTGTAGAAGAAGAACTTAAAAGTGGTAAACTTCTGCCTCTTAATTGGTGCGGTCCAAACTTTGAAATTATCTCCCAAGTCCTTTATCACAAAAGTAAATGGGTTTCTCCAGCCTTATCTGCTTTCATTGAACTATGCAAACAGCAACTGCTCATTTAAATTTAATTTTATTACTCAAATTTAAACCACTTAAAATTGAAGTTACTACCAGGAAGAAATACAAATGAAATATCTTGCACACCTGTAAGCCTTTTGATTTCATAAGTTCTAATCACTTCACCTTCACTATATAAGAACTCTAGTAATTGCTTCTCTTCTTCCTCACCACTATTTGAACGTAGGTGAATAGAGTTCTTATCAATAGGTGAATGCCCACAAATCGTCAACTTACTTACGCCTTCTTCACCAAAGTCCATCTTATCAAAAGCAATAGTTACATTATTTCCAATCTCATTTATAGCATCTTTTGTTATATTGAATTGATCGCCGTAAATATAGTCACATTCATTAACATTTAACTGCTGAAGGGCACGATTATATGATTTAAATACGAAGCCCTTTACATGAACTTTATCTTTAAATACAAAATAAATGCTACTAACGCCTTGAATACGTTTATTTAATTTATAAGTTTCTTCTTGATAAGTATTCCAGATAGATGGTTTCTGATAAACAACTTGTGCAACTTTTATACTGCCTGTTTCATAAGGCATACCTTCCCAAATTTCAATATTATAAGCCCTATCATCTAACGCGAAAATAGGTATTGTAATCTCATCACTACCATAAGCACCAAAATCAATGTTACTGAAACCTATAATGGTTTCTCCGTCTTTAGCTATGGCAAAGCCCTTTTCGTTACCGCTTGCTACTTCACCTTTTGTAAAATCATACACTCCACCACTAATGAATTCATATGGATTTAAGTAAGCTGTCCCAATTCCTGTTATAGTGAAGTTTAATTGTGAAATCAAACAACCTACTTCTTTACCATTCTTAGCTAAACATCTTACTCTTATATTCCCATCACCTAAAGCCTTAAGTCTTACTTTAAATACTTTTTGATTTGTAGTATCTTCACCGTTTTCTACTAACATTGGCTCAATCACTGCTAAGTGAGATGGAATAACTGCATCATCTACCACTTGCCATGTAATTTCATTATAAGTTGCATTTTCAGGATAAATTTTGGCTATAATTTCTAGTTCTCTTAAACTCTCATTAAGCTCAGTACCTCTTGGACTTATAATCTCAATCTTTCTAATAGGCACCTCCTGAAGCTTCCACTCTTCAGATTGTGAATACTGGAGACCTGTCCCCATATCTATTCTTGATTGTGAGTTTTGAAGACCTGTCCCCAAAGCTTGTAAGTCGATAGTTGTATCTGGTAAGCCAACTGAACTTGCTTTAATAGTTACTTTGTCGCCTTGATATGCTTTATCTACTGCTACTACAGCTAGGAGTTTGCCTGAGAACAATCTCTTACTACTGCCTTTGTATGAATCGTAATCTGTGCTATCCCCATTATCAAGTCCCATGAGGATGCCGCCCTCACTAACTTCTATTTGTACGCGATTATTAGCATTTTCTACTGGGTTATTATTTTCATCCAGCATAGTAATTTCAATGAAAACTAAATCTTTTTCATCTGCAATAATTTCTGTTTTATTAGGCTTCATAATAATTTGTGTAGGCTCTGTAAATGATTTATGACTATCTCTTGCAATGATATTGCCATTTTCATCATAAGCTACTGCTTCTATTTCCCCTTTTGTGTAAGGAATCTGCCAGTTACCTAATAACTCTTTACCATGAGCATGATCAATTTCATATGTCCCTTGACTTATGCCATTTAAAAATAATTCTACTTTTGGTGCATTAGAACAAATACGAATATCTATTAATTCTCCTTCATTAAAATCCCAATAAGGGAAAAGATGTACCATAGGTGACTTCTTGTAATCTGTCCATTCTGCTTGATAAATGTAGAAGGAATCTTTAGGGAATCCAGCTGTATCTAATTGTCCAAAGTAACTATTTTTCGTTTGGTAAGGTGTTGGTTCACCAATGTAATCATGTCCACTCCATAAAAATTGTCCGCAAGAATAATGGGTATCTCGCTCATGAATAATGCAAAATTCATGATTTTTAGCTCCCCATACTGTTGTAGAATTACCTAACGCTGAGCACTGCTCATCATCATCCATTAAAATAGAATGACTTAATGGGAAATGGTAAATACCACGACTTTGTACTACTGAAGCCGTTTCACTACCATAAATGACCCAGTCTTTATATTTTTCATGATGAGCATCATAAAATTTTTCACCATAGTTATAACCAGCCATTTTTAAGATATCTGCACATTTTTGGGCATTTTCCCATGGCATATAGTTAGAACCAATTGTAACAGGGGCATGATTTTTAGGATCATGTTTCTTAACTTCTTTTAATAACATTCTCGTTACCTCTTGGCCTCTATCACTTTCATGGGTATCATAAATCTCATTACCTATACTCCACATAATAACACTTGGATGATTACGATCACGTCTTACCCAGCTGGCTACATCTTTTTTATACCAATCATCAAAGAATCTGGCATAATCATAAGTTGTCTTAGCTTTTTCCCATATATCGAAGCCTTCTGCAACGATTAAGAAACCCAATTCATCAGCTAAATACATCATATTTTCTGCCGACATATTGTGAGAAGTACGCACTGCATTAATACCCATCGCCCTTAAATTCTCAAATTTCCTACGCATAGCCGCTTCATTATAAGCGGCACCTAAACAACCTAAATCATGATGCTCACATACCCCTCTTAATTTCACATGCTTATGATTGAGATAAAAGCCACCATCCACCTTATATTCAATGGTCCTAAAACCAAACTGAACAACTTCTTCTTGAAGTGTTTCATCACCCTTTCTTAAACAGATACATAAGCTATAGCAATTTGGTGCTTCTAACTCCCATAACTTAGGGCCTTTCACATAGAAAGTATGTGCTACACTTTGCACTCCCTCTGCTTGCTGAATATTTATGAACTCACTTGTTGTGTTAACACCTTTTGTATCTACTTTTTCTCCTTGCATAGCTGCTGTTTTATCTTGATATAATGCTAATTTTTCTCCTGAATTTTTATGTATAATTGCATAGCTTAATGTAGCAGCTTCTTTACAAATCACTTCTGTATCCACTTCCACCTGCCATATCGTTTCGTCATCTAATGTCTCATCTATTGGCAGCGCTGTAACATAAATGCCATCTGACACAAGATATGTACTTGAGACTTCTTTAAACCATACATCCCTAAAAATACCCGCCCCACTGTACCATCTACTATTTGGACTTTCATATCTTACACTTACTTTGATTTCATTTTCCCCATTTACAAGTGCCTCAGTCAAATCCATTTCAAAAGCTGAATAACCATATTTCCATTCGCCTATTTTTATGTCATTCACATAAACAGTGCTATCCATATACACCCCATCAAAACGAATGAAATATTTTGCCCCTTCTCCTTTTTGTAATATAAAACGCTTTTTATACCAACCTGTACTATTTTCATACAAATTATTTGCATCATAAATAAGCCAGTCATGAGGAATTGTCACTGACTTAAATGCATCATCTCTTTCATTTACCTCTTGCAATGTTGTGTCCAAAGGCTGTTTTGTAAAAAACCAACTTTCATTAAATAATATCTTCCGACTCATCCCTTATCCTCCTAATTTAAATGCTCTTTTAGTAAATTTACAGTTTTCTTTTTCCCTTATATCTATAACCTTTAATCAATTGTTACATCACTACTTTAACCTATCTATTTACTGTTTTAAATAGTACATATTAGACCATAATATTAGTTATAACTTTAGGTTAAATCTCTTTCAAATACTCACTTACTATTTGTTCTGTCTGCTTTTTATCCACCTTCTCCTCCATAAAGTACTTTACACTATAATAGACACCCACTCCCCAAAAAGGTTGGAATAAAAAAATCCCCTCTAACAAGCCAGCCCCTAAAGCCACCTCATCAAAAGAGATTTTTCCTTTATTTCTAAAATGTAAAGCGGTAGGCACTATTTCTACTAATCTACCTCTGGAGTAATTTGATGATGTGCTTAGTGAAGATAATAAAAGAGGTTTTAGGCGAAGTGTCCGAAGCCGAGTGTAACGGAGCAAGTTTTTCGCCGTTTCTTTCATTATCAAACTTAGCACATCACAAACTACGGAAGGTGTAGTTAGTAGGAACAGTGCCTACCGCTAACCTATATTTTGCAACCTACTTATCCTTCTTCTTCGACATTACATCAAATACTACTGCTGCTAATAATACTAAACCTTTTACAGCCTTTTGCCAGTTGGCATCTATCCCCATAATAGACATACCATTATTAAGTACACCCATGAAGATTGCTCCAATTACAACTCCAGGTACCGTTCCAATCCCCCCATAAGCAGAAGCTCCACCAATGAAACATGCGCCAATGGCATCCATTTCATAGTTGGTTCCAGCTGTTGGTGCTGAAGAATTGAAACGTGCCACACATACAAGGGCTGCTACTGCTGATAAGAATGCCATATTTAAATAAGCTTTGAAATAAACTTTATTTGTATCAATGCCACTTAATTTAGCTGCTTTTTCATTACCACCAATTGCATAGTAATAACGTCCTGGTACTGTTTTAGAAGTATAGTAGCTATATAATGCTACGATTACTGCTAATAAAACTAAGATCATGGGAATACCTTTGTATAAAGAAAGCTTATAACCTAATGCAATGATTACAACTGATATAATCGCTGTTCTAATAACTTCTACAGCTAAGTTTTCTTGTTCATAACCTTTCTTTTTCTTAGTCTGGCGACTAAAGCATTTGAAGGCTACAAATAAAACTGTAATCGCAATTCCCATAATGAGTGCTAATCGTGGTGCACCTATGTAACTATTAAATAATGCTAAATAGTTATCTGGAAATGGTGAAATTGTAAGTCCATTAAGAACAAGTAATGCAACACCTCTCCAAAGAAGCATACCAGCAAGTGTTACGATGAAAGGTGGGATACGTACATACGCAATCCAAAATGCTTGCCATGCCCCAATAAGTAATCCTGTTAAAATACAAAATACAATTGCAACACCGATGTTCATTTTAAATTCAACGATCATCTTACCAGCAAGTGCTCCTATTAAACAAACGATAGAACCCACTGATAAGTCGATATTACCACCAGTTAAAATACAAAGTAACATACCAACTGCCAAGATAACAACGTAACTATTTTGTGCAATAAGGTTGGTAATATTTTGAGCAGACAATAACGCCCCACTTGTTTGCCATGTAAAGAAAAGGGCTACTAAAAGTAGTGCGATTACCATCGTATTTTTCTTTAAGACTTCTTTTATATCCATTTTCTATTCCCCTCTTCCTGATTTTAAAATCTGTGCCATAATCTTTTCTTGTGTTGCTTCTTCCTTACCTAACTCCCCTACGATTTTTCCTTCATTCATGACATAAATACGGTCACACATTCCTAGTACTTCTGGTAATTCTGAAGAAATCATTATGACAGATTTGCCTTCTGCTACTAAATCATTAATGATGCAATAGATTTCATATTTAGCCCCTACATCAATACCCCTTGTAGGCTCGTCTAATATGAGCACATCAGGTTCTGCAAACATCCATTTACTTAAGAGTACCTTTTGCTGATTACCACCACTTAAGTTCCCTACATTTTGTAAGACACTTGGACATTTGGTTTTGAGTTTCTCTTTGTATTCATTGGCAACCTTGATTTCGAGTTCTTTATCTATAACGCCTGCTTTACTTACCTTGTCCATCTTCGCCATAGTTGTATTGATATAAATTGGATTAGAAAGCACAAGGCCATTTCCCTTCCTATCTTCTGTCACATAAGCTAGTTTATTTTCAATGGCTTGTTTGACAGTTTTAAGCTGTACTTCTTTACCATTAATTTTGACCTGACCACTAATATTGCTACCATAACTTCTACCAAATAAACTCATCGCAAGTTCAGTCCTACCAGCGCCCATTAACCCTGATATACCTACAACTTCACCTTTTCTTACATTTAAATTCACATTATCTACAACCTTACGTTCTGTATAAATTGGATGGTATACAGTCCAGTTTTTCACTTCTAAGCCAATTTCTTTACTTGGCTTGGTACTACGGCTTGGAAAACGATTGCTAAGTTCTCTACCTACCATACCTCTAATGATACGGTCTTCACTAATATCATCTGTTTTCTTATCTAAAGTTTCAATCGTTGAACCATCCCTAATAACCGTAATTTTATCTGCTACATAAGCAATCTCATTTAATTTATGAGAAATAATGATAGAAGTCATACCTTCTTTTTTAAATTGTAATAATAAATCTAATAACACTTGTGAATCTGACTCATTTAAAGAAGCTGTAGGCTCATCTAATATAAGTAGTTTTACTTTCTTAGCTAAGGCTTTGGCAATCTCTACAAGCTGTTGTTTCCCTACACCGATATCTTTGATTAAAGTTCTAGAAGATTCTTTAAGTCCTACTACCTTTAATAATTCATCTGCTTTTGCATAAGTTTCTTGCCAGTTAAGGGCAAGTTTCTTCCCTTGTTCATTACCTAAAAACATATTTTCACCAATCGTCATATAAGGTACTAATGCTAACTCTTGATGAATAATAACAATGCCCTTATTTTCACTGTCTCTTATAGTTTTGAACTGACATACTTCCCCATTAAAAATAATGTCGCCCTCATAACTACCATATGTATAAATACCACTTAATACATTCATTAAAGTAGACTTTCCTGCCCCATTCTCACCAACTAAAGCATGGATTTCCCCTTCTTCTACTTTTAAATTAACATTATCAAGGGCCTTTACACCAGGGAATGTCTTAGTAATATGTTTCATCTCCAAAATGACTTTTGCCAAATGAATCCCTCCTATATTTAAAGGGCACTACAAAATGAATACATTTTGTAACACCCTTTGTAATCCATTCATCCTGCTACTACTTAGACTACTGATTATTTTAATTGATCTTCTGTATAATAACCTGAATCTACTAATAACTCTTTGTAGTTATTTGCATCTGCAAATACTGGCTCACATAAGTAAGAAGGAATGATACCTGTACCATTATCATAAGTTGTTGTGTCATTAACTGGTACTTCTTCACCATTTACAATAGCTGTTACCATTTTTACAACTTGTGCTGCAAGTGTACGTGTATCTTTGAAAATAGACATTGATTGTTTACCTGCAAGGATATTTTTAACAGATGTAATATCACAGTCTTGTCCTGTTAAGATTGGGAATTCTCCATTATAAGAAGCTACTAAAGCATTTGTAATACCATTAGCAACTGAGTCATTTGAAGAAAGTACTGCATCTAATTTTGTACCATCAGAATAATAAGCTGAAATAATATTTTCCATACGTTTTTGAGCTTCTTCTGTAGACCAGTTAGGTGTAGCACATTCTGCTAAAGTTGTAGAACCTGATTTTACAACAAGTTTACCTTCATCAATGTATGGTTGTAATACTTTCATAGCCCCACCAAAGAAGAAGTTACAGTTGTTATCATCAGAAGAACCTGTAAATAACTCAATATTAAATGGTCCTGCTGCATTTTTAAGGTCTAAAGCATTTTCTATGTATTCACCTTGTAATGTACCAACTAATTCATTATCAAATGTTGCATAATAAGATACTGCATCACTTTGCATGATTAATCGGTCATAAGCAATAACAGGAATTCCTGCATCTTTTGCACCGCTTAAAGCTGTACCAAGTGCTGTACCATCAATAGATGCAACAACTAAAAGATCACAGTTACTTGCAATCATATTTTCGATTTGTGACACTTGTGTTGCGATATCATTATTAGCATATTGTAAATCTACTTCATATCCAGCAGCCACTAACTCCTTCTCCATATTTTCTCCGTCTTGTACCCAGCGTTGTAAGTCTTTAGTTGGCATAGCTACACCAATCTTCTTTGCCCCCTCTTTAGCCTCCTGCGTTGTATTATCTGTAGTTGCATTACTATTTGTAGTAGCTGCTCCTGAACCACAACCAACTACTGAAAATGCCATTAAGGTAGCGACACCTACGCCTAACCATTTTCTTAAACTCTTTTTCATTTAAATCCCCCCAATAAAACTATTTCTGTTTAACATACTTCATTATATCGCATTATAAACAACATTAAAATGAATTTTATAAATATTTATATTAATTTTTATTTTCTGTATACCAAAAATATCCACCTCAGCTATTGATTTTAACTTAATTGCTGAAAGTGGATATTTTATTAAATACTTAATGAATCCATATAAATATGTTTGATTTGGTTTTCGTCTACTCTTACTGGGCAGTTTAAAATATTTTTAGCTTGGATAGCAATAGAGGCATACTTCTCAATATCTTCTTTTGTAATAGCCTCTTTTTCACCTAATAATTCTTCAAGCCAAACTTTTAATTCGTCTACAGTTTTAAGCCCCATAGCGCTTAAGATACACTCAGTACGTTCTGGTAAATCCTTCTCTACCACTCTTAAGAACTCTGCTAATAATAAACCATTGGCTCTACCATGATCTATATCTTTGAAATAAGTTAATGAATAGCCCATAGAATGAACTGCTGTAGTTCCTGTATGTGAAATTACCATTCCAGCTAATGTAGAAGCATATAGTAAATTTCCTCTATCTTCTAATGATAACTCTCCCTTTTTAAGGGCTGCATGACAGGCACTAATCTTTTCAATACTTTCTATAGCCATCACATCTGTTACTGCTGAAGCCTTCACAGAAAGCATACCTTCTACAGCATGAGATAATGCATCAATAGCTGTATTAATCGTTGTTGCTTTTCCTAAATGCATCATATATTTAGGGTCACATAAAGCTACGGCTGGGAATAAAATAGGTGCTGCAATGCTTGTCTTAGTTTGCTTTGCATCATTAGTTAAAATCGCATATGGTGTGACCTCTGAACCTGTCCCAGCAGTTGTTGGAATATGAATCATTGGGATAATCTCTTTCCCATAGTTGCCACTAAATAAATCCTCTTCTTTAATATCTTGAGCTGCTAATAAACTCATGGCTTTAGCTGCATCCATAGGAGAACCACCACCAATAGCAATAATTAAATCCACATTATTGGCTTTAGCAAAAGCTGCCCCCTCATAAGCACAAGCAATAGTTGGATTACTCATCACCTTATCAAATACTACATATTCCATATTTTGAGCTGTTAACGCAGCCACCACATCATCCTGTGCCCCATTCTTTTTAGCTGATGCTTTACCCGTAACAATCATTGCCTTAGAACCTAATTTACTAAACTCCTCACTATGATTCACTACACAATGCTCTGCCATAATTACTTTAGTTGGCATATAAAAATTCATTTGCATAATATATCCTCCTTGTAATGCTAGTAAATAAAAATCTATATTTATGGAATTTATAATCTCGTTTAGTTCTTAAGTCGCCACACATTCTTTACGATTTCTCTATTCTCTCCCTGATATTTACTAATACCACAAAACAGATTTTCAAAACCGCATTTTTCCATTACTCGGCAAGATGCACTATTTTCTTTTAAACATATTCCATACACTTCCTTGATATCAAGCATTTCAGCCATTACAGGAAGAAATGCATTAACAGCTTCTGTGGCATAACCATTACCAGTATATTTTTTACCAATGTGATAACCAATTTCCCATATTCCATCTTCAAGTGGATTCATTTGAACATATCCTATATTTTGATTTTTCTCCTTTGTAATCATAGGATAAACCAACGGCCCTTCAAAACTACCATACTGAGACATCAAGAACTCAATTGTTTCCTCAGCATCTTCTAATGTCTCAAAAACTTCGTCTGGAACAAATCTTCTGTTGTCATCATCCAATGAATTCTCATGTACATCCTGAGCCATATCCATTGTAAATTCAGTAATCATTAATCTTTTTGTTTCAATATTCATGGATTCTCTCCTTAAAATTTTGTATCAACAAAACTATTTTTTGTATTTTGTGTAAAATATAAATTTTCATCACATTAACTGTAACATAATCCTTAACGAATTCAAAGTCATTTTGTATAGTCAAAGCAGGCCAGACAATGCAATCGCATTATCTGGCCTGTCTAAATTATCATCTTGTTTATATACTTTTTCTCATATTATAACTCGCCTGCTATTTCTGTTATACGCTTATTTACATCCTTATCATATATTCCCCCATGATAACAAATAACCGTTTCAATATCATACCCCATTAACTTCTCTATAGACCTCTTATAGGCCTCACTGTCATCATTAAACCTTTCATCTTGTCTACAAAGTCTGCCTTCGAACATCCAAAGAATATCTCCTGCAATAAGTAACTTGTACTCTTTAACATATAAACAAATATGTCCTGGTGTATGACCTGGCGTATGAATAACAGTTATGCCACCAAGATAAGGTAACTCTTGCCCATCAGTAAGTGTTTCATTAATTGCTACTCGATTTTTCTCAAAGCCTGCTTTTAGCATGTTGCATACGACTTTCATTTGCTCAGGTAAGTTTTCTAAGTTGTTTTGAAGCTTGACAAGTTTAACGGGTGTTTTTTCACCACTTATATATGGCTTTTCTACCTCATGAGCAAAAGTTTTGATGTTCCCATTTGCCTTTTCTAACATATCATGGACATTTCCAACATGATCAATATCTTGATGGGTAAATATGATTGTATCTAACTTATTAGGTGATAAGCCTTGTTGTTCGATTTGCTCATAAATTTGACTTTCTAAACCAGGTAAACCTGTATCAATTAAAACTAATGAATCCCCATTTACAATCAATGTTGGATAAACTGACTCTGGTGTTCCCATAGTATGTGCCGTTAGCTCAAGCATATAAATACCATCTTTAATTTTCATTTATTCTTCTCCCCTTAAAATTAGAATGCTATTCTCCTATACCTCTAAGCAAAATTTATAATGACTATTTTTCATTCCTTGCCTCTCATAAAACTTATGACTTTCTTTTCTTTTTTGATTACAGCACACTTCTAATTGTGTACATCCATTTTCTCTAGCAATATGCTTTGCTTTTTCAAAGAGTTGACCACCTATTTTCTGACCTCTAACTTTTTCATCTACTATTAATTCCTGTATTTCTGCAATGCTAGAGATGTGATGTAATAACCTTTGAATATGTACACTAATAAACCCTAGTACTTCATTTTCCTCTTCATACACTAAATAAAATATCGCTGGATTTAATAAATTTTGCTTATAAATATCTAAATACGTTTCTTGATTAAATTCCTGCTGCTCTAATGCAACTAATAACTTATATATCATTTCTGTATCACTTAACTTAGCTTTTCGTATATACCCCATTCTTATCCCATTTCACATACTGCATCATTCTGCTTTCATTATAATTAAGAAGATGAGCTCTATAATCTACGCTCATCTTCTTTGCTACTGCTTATTTATATCGTGTATCAAAACATTTATTTTTTCTTATTGAAGAACGCATTCATATACTTTTCGTATCCCACTACACGTTCATCCAATCTCCTAATGTAGCTATATGTGTAATTATCAAAATACTTGCCCCAGAATCTTAGTGCTGTAGGATTAAGTGTCTCGCAGTCTACACCTAAATAAGTCTTACCTTCTGCTTCATATTCTTTCACTGAAATTTCCACTGCTTCTTCTACATATTTTACTGCTACATTTTCAAATATCATCATTTTCTCCTCCAATTTTGTGCATCAAAAAAAGACCTACCCTTAGATAAGTCTTTTGATATACGATTTGACTTAGGGTTGTTTTTAGGCGCACAAAGGCATAGCCTTATATGCATTGGTATTCAATTATTGATTCATCACCATTTCACTATTTTTCATATTTAATCAACCCCTTTCAAAATTAGATTCGAATTACATCTTAAATATATTCTTGGCAATATTGTATGTCAATATTTTCTGACTACTTTGCGCATCTATTCTTATTATCTTAATTATACAAAATGATAACTCGTCCTATTATCACTTAGCTTATTATGGTATACTATTCCAGTATTTATTTTATAAACCGTAGAAGGATGGCTACGGAGGTTTTGAACGTTTTATCCTCCTTGGGCTATTGATGATATTTTATCTATTAAAATCATTCATCATAGCACAAAGGGGGTGGTATTGGATATGTTACTAATGATTATAATAGTAATAGCTATTTTTATTACTATTATTATTTATGTCTTCAAAGGAATTTATATTAATAAATTTCACTTTGAAAGTCCTTTATTCAAATTAAGTTTTGAAACAAAAACTGAAAAAGACACTCCATCCGGCAAGAAGTAGTGTCTATTCATTAACTCATTATTTTATTCAATAGCCCTAAAATAAAACAAACGTCTCATCTGTGAGTTTATTTCACTTTAGGAATGCTTAGTAGTTGGCGCTGCTAAGCATTTCTTTTTTATACTTATATTATAACATCACTTCAAATGTTTTAAACCAATTATTTTATTATTTTATCCTTTATTTATAATAACTTCATTATAGTCTTAGCCACTGCACCATTGCCTTGATTTAAGGCTTTAAAGTATGCTTCTACTTTTTCGCCTAATCCTGCTTCATATAAATTCATACCAAATAATTTTTCATTACTTAATAATTTCTCAAGTGTTTCGTGAACACCTTCATTTTTTCCAAACTGAATATGACTTATAATTTCTTTTGCCTCGCTAGCTAATGGGTCTGGGCCGACTTCGTATTTTCTGCCCATATCATCTACTCCCATAAGATATCTACACCAACCTGCAAATACTAGT
>USPX01000027.1 GCA_900556665.1 uncultured Eubacteriales bacterium | reverse complement strand
ATTCTTTTTCTAAAATTTTCTCCACACTATGCTGCTCACCATATAAATAAATATGCCCTGTTGATTTTCCTTCTTTTAAAGCCAGCTCCCCTGTCATAACACCTTTAACTTTTGAGTTTGAACAGGCTGATAAGGCGACTGCCATCACTACAGTTAGCATAGCTATAATTATCTTCTTTCCTTTCATTTTGCCCTCCTATTATTTTTCTTCCTATCATTTTTTATATCTAAAAAAGCAGCCAAAGCGCTACTGCAAGTATCCTTTCAAATACTAGTAGTAAAACGTTTAGCTGCCTATAATAAATTTATTCTATAAATTTATACTATCAATTACATTTCAATTACGATTTCATTTTCTGCATTTAATTTACTAGCTAGGATATAGTTACTTTCTAATTTTTCACCGTTTAAGTAACAAGCTTTTACGCCGCCTTGTGCACCGTTTGGATTTTTAACTGTGATATTAAGTTTTTTACCACGGAATACTTTTTCCATTGTAAATCCATCCCATGTGCTTGGAATAGCTGGCTCAATTTTGATACCATCAAGATCAGGACGAAGTCCTAAGATACCTTCTACGCATCCTACCATTACTGTAGATGCTGTACCTGTAAGCCAGTGAACATGTGAACGTCCTTCAAATGGACTTTCAACGCTTTCTGTGAATTGACCATGTACATATGGCTCAAGAACACGCACATCCGCATTATCATTTTGAGCAGCTGGTGCACTTTCCATGAAGTATTCAAATGCACGATCCCCATGTCCCATTAATGATTCAGCTAAGATAATCCATCCTTGTGGTTGTGAGAAAATACCACCATTTTCTTTTGTTGAACCATTGAAGAGAAGTGCTAATGCCCCATCAAATGCATGATCTTTGTATGATGGCGCCATAACGCGTGCACCGAAAGGTGTGTTAAATTCTCTATGAACTGATTCAAGTGCTTTTTCAGCTTGGTCTTTAGTAGCAAGTCCACTAATAACTGCCCAAGATTGTGGATTAAGCCACATGCTTGCTTCTGGGTCTTTTTTAGATCCAATTACTGTACCGTCTTCTTTGAATCCACGGATAAAACGGTCATCTTCCCAGCAGTTATTTTGAATTGTATCGCCAAGTACTTTTTGAACTTCATCTAAGTAAGCAATATATTCTGTATCATTTAAGTCTTTCGCAAAGTCGCGAAGTACACTCATTGCATAGTAAAGTTGGAATGCTACGAATGAAGACTCACCTTTTTTACCAAGTCTTAAGCAGTCATTCCAGTCTGCATGTAAACCAGCTGGCATGTGGTGAGCACCAAGTCTTTCCATAGAGAAGTTGATTGCTCTCTTAAGGTGATCGTATACTGTGCCTTCTTCTTTATTGGCATAAGGAATCACTTCATTAATGAAGTCTTTATCTCCTGATTCCCCAATGTATTTTAAGATTGTTGGGAATAACCATAATGCATCATCAGCGCGATATGCTGGATGTCCTGTTGCTTGAACATAAGATGCATCATCTGGTGTATCTTCATGACCAGCATTGTGATTGAATTTAACAAGTGGCAATCCTCCACCATTGTTAACTTGTGCTGATAACATGAATTTAATTTTTTCTTTAGCCATAGCTGGGTCAAGGTGAATGATTCCTTGGATATCTTGTACTGTATCGCGGTATCCATAACCATTTCTAAGTCCACAGTAGATAAATGATGCAGCACGTGACCAAATAAATGTAATGAAGCATTGATATGCATTCCATGTATTTACCATGTTATTGAATTCGCTGCTTGGTGTTTTTACAACAAGGTTATTAAGTTTACCATGCCAGTAACCTTTAAGTTCTGCTAATTCTTTTTCTACTGCATCCGCATTTTCATAGCTTGCTAAAATTTCATTAGCTGCTGTATCATCTTTTTGACCAAGTACAAAAGTAAGTTCTCTTGTTTCACCTGGTGCTAAAGTGATCTTTGTTTGAAGGGCACCACAACCATTGCTATTGTAGTTAAGTGTATTATCACATTCCCCTTTTTCTACTGCAATTGGGTTACCATAGCTGCGGTAACGTCCAATGAAGCTTGATTTATCTCCATTATAAGATACAACTGGTGCACCCACGAGTCCTAAGAAACGTTCATTATGGTTGCTGCCATTGCAATCTTTGTGACAGTTTTCATTAATTGTTTGAAGGATTTTGTTTCCTTTGAAATATGTACGTGTAATAAATAATGTATATTGTAAGTTAACTTGGTCATTTTCGTAATTATTTTCATTAGTGAATTCAGCATAACCAAATACAGAAAGATTTCTAGGTTTGTCACCTGTATTTGTTACTTTTAAATGCCAAACTTCATAAGTTTTATTAAGTGGTACATAATATAAAACTTCTGAATGAATATCTGTGTAATCAGCTTTGATATTTGTATAAGCTGTACCATGATGACATTCACTCTTATATTCATCAAGACTTTTTCCTACTGGCTGCCAAGATGCTGACCAGTAATCACTTGTTTCATCGTCTCTTAAATAGATATAACGTCCTGGTTTATCTTCTTGGTTAAAAATATAACGTAAAATACGGCCATTTGCCCCACTTTTTACGAAACTGTAACCACCTGCATTGTGAGATACAATAGCACCGTATTCAGGAGAACCTAAATAGTTAGCCCAAGGCGCTGGTGTATTTGGATTAGTAATAACATACTCTCTGTTTTTTTCATCAAAGAAACCGTAATTCATACTTAACCTCCGTTAGTTTATTGACCTACAATTATATAATAGTACAAAAAATAAGTATCTTGTTTTTCTTTATTTTATTATTAATTATATTATATAGCAAGGGCTTTAAGTTAGAATTTTTAATTTTAGTCAATAAATTACTTAAAAATAATTAATTATTCTACTAAAATTATTTTTTTAACGAACTCTTTCCAAAAAAAGGCTGTAGCACCATTGTACTACAGCCCTTTTTTTATTAGTATAAAGGATATTTAGCAAGTAAATCAGCTACACGTTTTGTACATTCTTCTTTGTTTGCTTCAAAGTTAGAAAGTGTTTTGAAGATGATTTCTGCGATTTCGTCCATATCTGCTTCTTTCATTCCTCTTGTAGTAACAGCAGGTGTACCAAGTCTTACACCACTTGTTACGAATGGAGATGCTGGATCAAATGGAATTGTATTTTTATTACATGTTACACCGATTTCATCAAGCATATGTTCTGCTTCTTTACCAGATATGTTGAGGCTTCTTACATCTAAACTCATCACGTGATTATCTGTACCACCAGATACGATACGTAATCCTCTATCCATTAAGCCTTTTGCAAGTGCTTGTGCATTTTTGATGATTTGTTCTTGGTAAGCTTTGAACTCAGGTTGTAATGCTTCTTTGAAGCTTACAGCTTTAGCAGCGATAACATGCATTAATGGACCACCTTGGATACCAGGGAAAATTGCTTTATCAATCATTGGTGCTAATTCTTTTGAGCAAAGAATCATACCACCACGAGGTCCTCTAAGTGTTTTATGTGTAGTTGTTGTTACGAAGTGTGCATATGGCACTGGACTTGGGTGAAGTCCTGCTGCCACGAGACCAGCAATATGCGCCATATCTACCATAAGGTATGCGCCAACTTCATCAGCAATCTCTCTAAATTTTTTGAAGTCGATGATACGTGAGTAGTTACTTGCACCAGCGATAATCATTTTTGGTTTGTTTTCAAGAGCAAGTTTTCTTACTACTTCATAGTCGATAGTTTCTGTTTCTCTATCTACTTCATAAGATACGATGTTGTAGTGTTTACCAGAAATATTAACTGGGCTACCATGAGTTAAGTGTCCACCATGACTAAGATTCATCCCCATTACAGTATCTCCTGGTTTAAGTGCTGCAAAGAATACTGCTTGGTTAGCTTGTGATCCTGAGTTTGGTTGAACGTTAGCATGCTCTGCACCAAAAAGCTCACATGCTCTATCTCTTGCTAAATCTTCTATTTTATCCACTACTTCACAGCCACCATAGTAACGTTTTCCTGGATAACCTTCTGCATATTTATTTGTAAGTGTACTTCCCATAGCAGCCATAACTGCTTTTGATACAAAGTTTTCTGAAGCAATTAATTCGATTTTATTGTTTTGTCTTGCTGTTTCTTCAAGAATAAGCTCTGTCATTTCTGGATCTACATTTTTTAATTCGTCAAGTGTGTACATATTCTGCCTCCTAAATTATTGTTTTAAATTATATATGATAAAGAAAATATCTATATACCTTATTTATTTTGATATGCTGCATAACCTCTTCTAACAGCTTCTTTATTCATTTCGATTGTATGTGGTGGAACAGTTCTTTCTACAAGTTCTTCCCACTCTTTAATATCATCACCGATATATGCTGCATAAGCACCTATCATAATCATATTCACTACACGCACGCTTCCTAATTCTTCTGCAATAGATAATGCATCCATTAAACAAATGTTTTTACAACTTGCTTTAAGTGTTTCTTCAATGCCCTCTGGATAAGGTTCTATCCCCATAACTACTGGCATAGGATCAATTTCTTGTGTATTGACAATAAGTACACCATCTTCTTTTAAGAATGGTAAGTATCTTAAAGCTTCTAATTTTTCAAAAGCAAAGATAATATCTGCTTCTCCAAGTTCTACAAGTGGAGAATAAACTGTATCACCATATTTCACTTGCATTACAACGCTTCCGCCACGTTGTGACATGCCGTGTACTTCAGACATTTTAACATCATAATCTTTAGATAATGCATAGTTTCCAATGATACGTCCTGTTAAGAGCGTACCTTGTCCGCCGACACCTACGATTAATATATTTTTAGTCATCTTAGTTTTCCTCCTTACCAATAGCGCCTTTAGGACAGACTGTAGCACATACACCGCAGCCAGCACATAAAGCAGTATTAATAGTTACTTTATTACCTACTTTTTGAATAGCAGGACAACCAAGTTTTAAGCAGGCTCCACAACCTATACACTTGTCATGATCACATTTGTGTACTGGCCATTTTTCTTTGATGATTAAGCGACAAGGTGCTTTTGTAATGATTACAGATGGTTCATCTTTAGCTGTTTCTTCTCTAAGGGCTTTTTCTACAGCTTTCATATCATAAGCATTAACTGTTACAACATTATTAATACCTACTGCTTTACAAAGTGTGGCAAGGTCAAGGGCATAAGTTTGTTCTCCTTGAAGCGTTTTACCCGTACCTGGATTTTGTTGATGACCTGTCATACCTGTAATTGAGTTATCTGCAATGATAATAGTAGATACACCTTTATTATAAACAATATCTACAAGTCCTGTAATACCAGAGTGAATGAATGTTGAATCACCGATGATACCAACTACATTCTTAGTAAACTCTTTACCTCTAGCTTTTTCCATACCATGAGCCATACCAATACTTGCCCCCATACATACACAAGTATCAATAGCCCCATGTGGTGGCGCTGAACCTAATGTATAACAGCCGATATCCCCTGTCACTGTTAATTTAAGTTTGCTGATTACTGTGTAAACACTTCTATGTGGACATCCAGGACAAAGCACTGGAGGTCTAATAGGTGTTTTTTGTGCTTCTCTATATGTAGGAAGTTCCATACCAAATACTGATTTAAGTTGTCTTACAGAGATTTCACCTTGTCTGCCGAAGAGTTCTTTACCTTTTACATTGATACCTGCTGCTTTTACTTGTTCTTCAATAACTGGTTCTAATTCTTCTACAACATAGATTTCATCTAAGCCTTCAGCAAATGCTTTAATTGCTTCTATTGGTAATGGGTTAAGCATAGCAAGTTTCATAATATTTGCTTCAAATCCTGTTTCTTTAACATATTGATAGCAAATACCACTTGTGATGATCCCTACTTTATTATTAGCTTTTTCAATGCCAAGTAGTCCTAATTTTTCAGCATCAGCAGCTAAACGTTTCATACGTTCTTCTACGAAAATATGTCTAGGTTTTGCATTAGCTGGTGTCATAACATATTTTTTAATGTTCTTTTCATAAGGTTTAAGTTCATATGCTGTTTTTTCACCAAGCTCTACAATGCTTTGTGAGTGAGCAACCCTTGTTGTTAATCTGAAGATAACTGGTGTATCATATGCTTCACTTATTTCCATAGCTTTTTTAACATATTCCTTACACTCTGTACTATTAGATGGCTCAAGAACTGGTACATTAGCAGCTCTTGCAATCATTCTTGTATCTTGTTCATTTTGTGAACTATGCATTCCTGGATCATCAGCTACGAATGCTACAAGTCCCCCATTAACTCCTGTATAAGCTGCTGTAAATAATGGGTCTGCTGCAACATTTAAACCTACATGTTTCATAGCTACTACTGATCTTGCCCCTGCTACACTACTGCCGATAGCTACTTCCATAGCTACTTTTTCATTTGGTGCCCATTCTGCATAAATATCATCATATTTAGCAATGAACTCTGTAATTTCTGTACTAGGTGTTCCTGGATAAGCAACAGCCACTGTAGCTCCTGCCTCATAAACACCACGTGCAATGGCTTCATTTCCAAGCATCAACTTTTTCATTTCACCCTTACCCCATTTCCTCGGTTAATAGTTTTTAGTTTCAATTACAAATGTATATATATCATATCATTATTACTTTAATGATTTCAATATTTTATAAACAATTAAATATTTTTATAGACAATTTTTGCAATATTTCAATGCCTTTACACTATTTTTTTATAAGTGTATACTTTTCATAACCTTTAAAGTGGATTTAAGTTCAAGTATTTTTTCCAAAACTGCATATACTCTAAAGGAAATAATTTTATAAGGAGGGATTCAAATGGTAGAACCTCATCTCCATGAACGTATATTAAACTTTGCTGTATCTACTGGTGAATTCATGCTTAAAAGTGGCGCTGAAACCTATCGTGTAGAAGACACTATTACCCGTATTTTAGAGGTACATAAATTTAAGACAATTGATACTTTTGTTATTCCAACGGGTATTATGGTCACCATTAATGATGACTCCTTTTCAATGGTTACTAAAGTGGTTCGTGTGAAAAATAGAAGTACAAGACTTGATCGTATTGAAAGCCTCAATCAACTTTCCCGTGATTATGTAGAAGGCAAATTGGATGTCCATGAAGCCCAGGCCAAACTTGACGCACTTAAAAAGGCGCCAAGCTACTACTCTTCTAAACTGATAATCTTATGCATTGGCATTAGTTGTGGCTTCTTCTCTGTTATGTTTAATGGCGGCATTTTAGAATTTATTCTTTCATTCTTCATTGGCATGGCTATAGGCTTCTTAAAGTCTCTACTTACAGATAAAAGCATTGTTAATTTCTTTGTTTTATTCTTATGTGCTTTAGTCATAGGATTTGCAGCAAGTATTTGCAGCTTTATCTTTAAAACGGCCATTCATCAAGAGCCTATTGTTATTGGCTGTATTATGCCGCTTTTACCTGGGGTGGCCTTCACAACTGCTGTTCGTGATGCCATTGGTGATGAACTGATTTCAGGTATTGCTAGGGCTGTAGAAGCACTTCTCGTGGCAGTCGCTTTAGCTGCGGGTGTTGGTAGCTCCCTTGGCCTTTTTCTATGGCTTGGAGGGGTATTATGATTATTAGTGTAATTAGTGCTTTTATTTCTACGATTACTTTTTCAGTCGTTTTTCACGTACAAAAAAAGCACCTACTCATTTGTGGCGCTGTAGGAGCTCTGGGCTGGCTTGTTTATTTACTTTGTTTAGATAAAAATCTTTCATCAGTTCTTTCTACTTTTATTGCTAGCTTACTTGTTACTCAGCTTTCTTATATTCTTGCCAGAAAGCGTAGAACACCTGTTACAGTTTTCTTAATTGCAGGTATCATTCCACTCGTGCCAGGGGTTGGACTTTATCGCACTATGGCAGCCATACTAGATTCTAACTATAGTTTAGCTGTCAATTATGCAGCACTTACTTTCCAGGTTTCTGCTGTTATTGCCGGTGCCATTGTTATTATTGCTTTACTGCCACTTTTATGGCGTAAGCCCCAGCGTAGAAGAAAAATATAGCTGCTCATTTTAGCACAGCATTTATTCTATAAAAAAGCTCATTACTTATTTAGTTAATGAGCTTTTTTATAATTACTTAGCCACTCATCAGCCTTCATTACCTTAGCAAAGCCACTGGCTAAGGCTGCCATAAACACATTGTGTACGTTTTGTGCTGGAAGCATTTTACCTTCCCATTCTAATGCTCTTGCGGTACAAGCATTCTCAATTAATGTGACACCATATCCTTTAGCTACTGCTGATCTTACTGTAGTATCTATACACATATGGCTCATCATCCCACAAACCACAAGTTCTGTAACTCCCTGTGCTTCTAATTCTTGTTGCAAATTAGTTTGTAAAAAACTATCTGGATAATGCTTAACCACCCTTACTTCATTTTGTAGAGGTGCTACTGCCTTATAAATATTAGCGCCCTCTGTATCTGGTGCAAAAAATACCGGATTAGGCTTCACATTAATATGTTGTATATGAAAAATAGGTAAGCATTGTTTTCTAAAGTAATCTAGTATTTTTACTGCCTGAACTGCTGCTTCTTCTGGCTTATATAATTCAAACTTTCCACCTTTAAAATAATCATTTTGTAAGTCAATGAGTACTAAACCTTGTTTCATCTTCATCACCCTTTATCTTATTTGGTTTAAGAACTTTTTCTTAGGTTTAGTTTATACCTTAAGAGGGTTAACGTACATTACTTACTTTTTTGTGGGTATACTACAACAAATTCCTTTTTGCTTTAGAAGCTCCTCCTTGCCATGTTCAATCATATATTCTATGCCGATCTCTTGCATAATTTCAACAGCTTCTAATAACTTTTCCCCTCTTGCCGTTAAAAAGTATGCTACACGCAGTGGATACCCTTCAAAACTTTCTTTATCCACTATCCCAAATTGTCTAAGCTCCCTTAGCTGCTCTAGTAACATTTTTTCTGAAATCCCATTAATACCATGTTGCAGTTGGGAAAGGCTCATTCTCCCCTTACGCAGTGAAAAAACAATGATTGTTTTCCATTTCCCTTTTACAATATCATGGACAATTTCTAATGGACATGTATATTCCTCTCTAACTCTCATACTTACACCCCATTTAGTTTCTTTTTTATCATTTTACTATATATTCCACATATTTATATTCTACACAATAATATGTTAATCTTACCTTATATTAATTTTTGAAAGGAGTTAATCATGAAAAAGAAAATATTAACCTTTATCTTTAGCTTCATTGCTTTTTTAATATTTGCTTATATACAATTACCTGTTTTAAAACCAGATTTCACTTCTTTGTATATTACGCTTATTATGTTTTTACTTTTATTCGGCTTCTTAAACTTAGATTTCAAATCTCCTGTAGCTGACTATTTCACTAAAACGTCTAAAATCAGTTTTGGTTTAAGTGGACTTTTAATGCTCTATCTTTTACTTGTGCCTTTCATCTCAAGTACACCTTTTTTACATGCAAACAGTTATCGCACTCTCCTTGGGGAAGTCACAGAAAGCGAATTTACTTCCGACATTACCCCTGTTAGTGTAGAAGATATTCGTCTTGTAGATGAAGAAAATGCTAATAACTTAGGTATGAAAAAATTAGGCGAAGTGCCTGGACTTGGTAGCGTTGCGAAGCTCGGTGATTTTCACATTCAAAATATTGATGGCGAACTTTTCTGGGTAGCACCTATTGTACATCGTGACTTTATTAAATGGGTTACTAATTTAAAAGGAACAACAGGTTACATTATGGTTTCTGCAACTAATCCACAAGATGTACGCTTTATTAAAGATATTAATGGTAAACCAATTAATATTAAATATCAACCAAATGCTTATTTTCATCAGGATTTAGCCCGTCATCTCTATACACATGGCTTTGCTAATATTGGGCTTACAGATTTCACATTAGAAGTCAATGATGAAGGTTATCCATATTGGATTGTAACTTTATATGAACACAAAGTCGGATATGCCGGCGCTGATGCTGTAGGGGTGGTCACTGTTGATCCAGCCACTGGCGAAATAGGCCGCTACTCTATTGAGGATGCCCCTACTTGGATTGATCGTATTCAACCAGAATACTTTATCGAAAATCAAATTTCATATTGGGGTACTTACGTTAATGGCTATCTCAATGCCAAAATCGCCGAAGAAGGTGTCCTTAAACCAACTCCAGGTACATCTCTTGTCTATGGTGATGATGGTAACTCTTACTGGTATACAGGTATCACTTCTGCTGGTGCAGATGATTCTACAATTGGTTTCATGCTTGTAAATACACGTACTAAAGAGGCTAAACTCTACAAACAACCAGGTGCTACAGAAACAGCTGCTATGCGTTCTGCAGAAGGTAAAGTACAAGAAAAAGGCTACTTTGCCACAGTACCAGTTATGTACAATGTCCTTGGCTCACCAACTTACGTGATTTCTCTTAAAGATAAAGCTGGCCTTATTAAAATGGTAGCCTTAGTCTCTGTAGAAGATTACAGTCTGGTAGGCCTCGGCGAAACTAAACAAGAAGCCCTCAAAAACAAGTCCTTAAAGCAAAAGGTAACATGCTGAATCTAGGCTCTAGTTCAGGCTCAACCGAAGTAACAGGTAAAATTACCCGCATAGGCCAAGACGTCCAAGGCGGCACAACCTACTACTACTTCACACTAGATACCCTAGAAAATTATATTTTAAACACCACCTCTGCAACTTCTGAAGAAATAACTCTTACTACAGTAGGTGATACAGTCAAACTCAGCTACGAACTCTATGGTGACACTCTAGATGTTACAGCATTTGACAACCTAAACCTCAAATAAATTACTTTCGGTACTTATTGAGATTATATACTCACTAAGAGATATTACTATTAAACAACTAGATATTTATACTAGAGGAAGGGAGTCCTTTATGCTATCTGCTATATCAATATTTACAACAATGCTAGACTTCGCAGTGAAACTTTTCACCCTAGGTGCACTCATTCTAGCCATTAAAGCACTACATATTTATATCAATAAAAATCAATAAAAAAACTGCCGAACAAGCTCATCGGGCTAGATGACTTGTCCGGCAGTCTTTTATATATATCACGCTTTTAGATTCCAAAGATTATTAAACTTCTATTTTCCCTAATTCCCTGTTCTACTAATGTGATCAATCCCTCAAGTTCATATAAGTTCCAATAATCCTTCTCCCTACTAGCCACTGTAATGGCCAAGAAACGTTTCATAGATTCCATTGGAATAATGGTAATCCCAGTCCAATCAATCACACTTGCCCACTTATGTATACACGGAAAATATGTTTTCAATCCCACAAACTCAGGTAATATCCTTTCAAAAATCTCATCACTTACATGAATACACTCATACTCATCTATACAACGCTCCTCATAAATCCCCTCATCTCCCGCACAAATCGTCAAAGCAAAATCGTACATTTCTATTCTCCTAGCTTAAATTTTTCACTTACTACTAAGACCATCTATTAATCTTAATAAACATATCTCCTAAATTGTATCAAACTTCCCCCCTCCCAACAATTACATTCTAAAAATTAAATTTATCTAACCTTCGACCACAGTATCTTTTTCTTCTTTCCATCTCAGTATCTTTCATCCCTGTTTCTCCTGCCAGCAACTCTTCAGCCTTCCTTTCACACGCCCATATGTGGTCTTGCCGGGAAGTGTTGCCCGCCTTTTATGTTTTGTCTCAGTAGTAGTGTGGATAAGTTTGGTGATTAAATTTATCTAACCTTCGAACGAAGTGAGGGTTAAGGAAATTTAATCACCAAACTTATCCATATCTCCACGCACCCAACCCATAAAAAAAGCCCGAGCAACACTCACGTGCAACTCGGACCACATACTAGTTTTTACATCCAAACTTTGAACCAAAGTTATTGTTGTTATTATTACAGCAGTTATTATCGTCATTATTATTGTTACAGCCAAGTGTCTTTGCATTCTTGCCTACTTCAAGTGGTTGAATACTAGCTTCAAGTAAATCACCACATACGAAATCTAAGCAACTATTGTTGTTATCTTCGTCCATTGGTGATAATTTAGGTGGGATCGTAAGTCCTTCATGTTTAAATTTGTATTGTACGAAGTAAATAGCTTTGATATAAAGTGTTAAACCGATTGCGAAGCAATCTTCATTACTAGCGATAACTTTAGCAAGTGCTTGAGCTGAGATACCTTGTTGAATTGTATTGTTCATATTGAAGGTAGCTGATTCTCTGCAATAACCTCTAGCATCTTTATCTTCACCGATGAATCCCATGTAGTTAATATTTTTGATAAGTTTGCAGCATCCATCTGGATCTTCTACTTTGTAACCTACGCCATAAGGTGTGTAAAGATCAAAAGTAACTGCTGAAGGATTTGTGCAAGAGTCATGACCACAGCTATCTTCATCGCCTAAATATCTAACTGTCATCATACCAGTTTTAGTTACTTTACAGCACTCACTGATACATTCTACTGCTAATGTTACATCAATATCTTTAAGTGTAATACGACTTAAGTTAGGGTTACCTTTAGCTGATTTAATTTCAGAATATCTATCGCAATCATCGTTATTAAAATTAAAGTTAATATCTACTACTTGTAATTGAATTTTATCTGCTTCTGCTAAATCTTCTTTACTAATACCATCAAATAAAATATCTGTATAGTCGTTAGAATTGCAGCGGCATACGTCTTCAAGTTCATTTAAGCATACTGTACGGCAAAGATTAAGGCCGATTTCATCAAATACAGCTGGAGCCATCATAGTAAGAAGTCTAGGTTCTCCAATAGGTGGACACATTGCTACTGCTTCTAATGGAGACATTTTATTTTCAGCAGGGTGACATTGTTCACAAATGCCTGCGTTAGGTCGTTGGAAGAATTTCACATCGTTATTATTGTTACAACAACATTTACTCATAGTTTAACCTCCTGTATGATTCTAAAAATGATGTGAATCATAATTTGTCGTTTCCAATACTATAATATGGAAACTTAAGTTGATTGGTGACATTTACGTATAAATTTATTTAATTACCAATATATTTATAAAAGAAGTGTTTTTTTAACATAGGAGGTCTGCATTCTAATGCCTTTTATATTTCATAAAGACCACACATTTACTGTTGTCGATAACCTGCCGCGTCATGGCGTATTATGTCAGATTTGTGGTAATAATACTTCAAGGCCTATTCAACTTCAACCTTCTCCTTGTAAAGACTTTAGTGCTACTCTAGATTCCTCTAACCATCTTCATCTTTTAGTTATGCCAAATAATACACATTTAAACTATTTGTGTTATGAAAATAATCATTGTCTCAAAAAAAGCCAAGTTGTCAATGCATCAGAGAATTATACTCTTTTATCACCTTCTATTTTTATAGTAGACAACGTCCTCTATATAACCTACATTTCTTTCGAAAATTCAGCCTATAATCTCGTTTATCAAAATATAGATGGTTCTATTTTTACAACTCTTTTTACAACCCCTTATGAGCCTATTGCCCTTAAGAGTTTTGTGCAAGATAACATTGTTTATATCTTTTATATCCAACATACCGATGAAAGCTATCTATTAAAAGGATTCGAAATTAGAGGCGACCAAATCAAAGAAACAAATTATGTGAGTAGCTATACACCTCTTCTTGATTACAGTATATGCATTTACGAGGATGAGGTGCATATCACCTACTACACAGAAATACATGGCAAATATCAACTCATTTATTATAACGGTTCAAAGGGTACAGCTACTTCCTTGTGTACAGCCTCCTCCCTTTCTGGTCCTGTTATATTTGCCTATCTAGGCCACCTTTGGATTAATACCTATATTGATAAGGAACTTTATACTTTCCTTTCTATTGATAATGGCCTCAGATTTAGCACCCCTACCCTTTCTTCAATGCAAGGAAATTTCTCACGTTGCTACTTTCAGACTTTCTCCGACACTTCTTTCAATGCTATAGAATGTTATGCCCAATTAAATAATGCAGTCAAAATAAGCACCGTATATGTCACTGATTTTGAACATATTCACCCAGATACCCATATTCCTATTGAACTAGAACTCTACCTAGAAGGTGTCAAACTTTCATCCGCCTCTATGCCGCCTTTAGAAGATCCATCTCCAGCGCCATCCCCTGCACCTAATCAACCTCAAATGCGCCCTAATATTAATCGTACTAAAAAACGTCAAGACCCTATCACCTCTGCCAAGGATGCTTTTATGAAAGAAGAACTTACTGCCTTTGATTTAGCACCACGTATATAAAACCTAAATCTATGCCTAACTCAAAAAAGGTGATATCAGGAAATACTCTCTCACTTTCCGATACCACCTTTTTTTATCATAATCTCCTTTAATGACAAAACAATTTTTATATCTCTTTATCCTCTGCACTTACCTTTGCTACAATCTTTGGGAGATACTTTTTATAAGCATTTTTCTTATCTCTTATATAAATATACCCTAGCATAATCCCCATCCCTAATAAAGCTGTTAGAGCTATAAAGATTTCTCCTACTTGTGGCATAATATAAGTTTGTAGTAAATAGCCTACTAAAAATCCTATAACAAGTCCTACAAAAGGTAAACCATACATAATATACGTTGCTTTTAAAAACGTGTTATTTTCTAAAGAAACTTCTACACGTTCTCCTACCATACATCTTAGATTGCTGACACATTTTAGATTACAACTCTTTTTATCTGTTAACATTTCACATGCGTGACATTCCCCACACATGTCTTGCCTCTCCATCTTTACATAGATATATTTACGTTCTACCTTTTCCACAGTTCCTACTGGCATCTACTTTCCTCCTGTCATTATGTCCTTTTTATAGCCTTTTTGACATTTCTCTTTTTATCTTATCACAATTATCTTTACTTTACACAAAATATAAATAATTATATTTGCATATATCCCTACTTAATCGTATAATATACTTTATATTATATAATTATTTATAAATTTAGTCCTTTTTTTTATAATTATACATTACAACTTAGGACATAGGGGGTTAATATCATGTCTGAACTTTTAACTTTAAATGATGTTTTAGCAGCAAAAGAACGTATCTCACAAACTTGTATTCAAACAAACTTAATTTATAGTTATGAATTGAGCCATGAATTCAATAACGAAGTTTACCTTAAACCTGAAAATTTACAGGTGACAGGTGCCTTCAAAATTCGTGGTGCTTTAAATAAAATTAAAAAGTTAACTGATGAAGAAAAGAAAAGAGGCCTTATTGCTTCTTCTGCTGGAAACCATGCACAGGGTGTCGCTTATTCTGGTCATGCACTTGGAATTGATGTGACAATTGTAATGCCTGAAACAACACCACTTATCAAAGTACAAGCAACTAAAAATTGGGGTGCTAATGTAGTCCTTTCAGGAAAAATCTATGATGAAGCTTATAACACTGCCAAACGCTTAGAAGCTGAAAATGGTTATACTTTTATTCACCCATTTGATGACTTTGATGTTATGGCTGGTCAAGGGACTATTGCCTTAGAAATCTTAGAAGAATTACCAGATGCAGATGTCATCTTAGTGCCTGTTGGTGGGGGCGGATTAATTAGTGGTATTGCGGTAGCTGCTAAATCAATTAATCCTAATATTAAAGTCATTGCTGCTGGTATGCGTCACTCTCTTGACGTAGGTCATGTAGACCCTCTTACAAAAGTAGATAGTATCGCTGATGGGGCTGCTGTTAAAGTAGCTGGTACAAATACATTTGAGATTGTAAAAGAATATGTAGATGATATTATTACAATTGATGATGAAGATTTAATCGAAGCGATCTTCTTATTAGTTGAAAAACATAAAATCGTATCAGAAGCAACAGGTGCACTTCCAATTGCAGCACTTAAAAAATTAGGTATGGAAGGCAAAAAAGTTGTTTCAGTTATTAGTGGTGGTAACATTGATGTCCTTACAATGTCTTCACTCTTAAATAGAGGGCTTCACTCTCGTGGTCGTCTATTCTGCTTCTCAGTTAAATTACAAGACACACCAGGTCAACTTGTTAAAGTTGCTAACATCTTAGCTGGACTTGGTGCTAACGTTGTAAAACTTGATCACAATCAATTTAAAGCCCTTGATCGTTTACGTCATGTAGCTTTAGAAGTAACAGTTGAAACAAATGGTCATGA
>USPX01000026.1 GCA_900556665.1 uncultured Eubacteriales bacterium | reverse complement strand
TACTTGGTTATTTAAGGAAATCTCAGAAACAATGTCTTAACTTAATGACATTGGTCGCAAGTGCGGGGGCCTTTTTTACTGTGGGGATATGGGGATAAGTCGACAATCTAATTTTCCTTAACCCTCACTTCGTTCGAAGGTTAGATAAAATTAGATTGTCGACTTATCCCCACTTACTGTAAGGAAAATTAGGCCCTCTGAAGGCACTTGCTCAGATCCTTTATTTTGGGCGTGAATAAAGGGCGGACATGATGGCCTGTTTTTGGTGGAGGGAAGGGGTATAATGGTAGGTGTATAGATGAGAAAATATAAAATTTATTAATATGAGAAGGTGAATTGGATGAGATATGTTGTTGTATGCGTTGTGAAAGGTGAGGCGGGGGAGTTTAATAATGGGATGAGGAAAGATATTTTTGAGAAGTTTAAGGCTAGGTCGTCTAAGCTTCCAGCACATTTTACGATTAAGGGACCGTTTGAGTGTAAGGGGGAGATTAGGGAACTGGAGGAAGTGCTAGAGGCGTTTTGTGAAAGAGAGAAAGCACAGCCTTTTAGGTTGGAGGGGTATGATCACTTTGATAAGCGTGTGATTTATATGCATGTAGAGATGTCTGAGGAAGGTAAAGGGATGCATGATAGATTAATTGATGTTATGGAGAAGGTGCCATATATTCACTTTGACCAAAAGGATGGAAAGGATAAAGTTTTTCACGTTACAGTTACATCTAAAAAGCTTGAGCCTATTTATGAAACAATATGGGAATATGTAATGGTGCATCCTTGTAGTTATGATTGTATGTTTGATAATATTTGTATTTATAATTGGGAAGATGAAACATGGAAATTATATAAGGAATATGAGTTAGAGAAATAAAGAAGAAGGATAAAAGAAGAAATTTAATTTTATATAAAATTAGGGCTGCCACCCAACTAGTCTAATTGATTAATTGGGTGGTGGACCCTTTATAAATTTAGATAGTTCATTAGAAATAGCAACTAATTCTTGAACATAACCTTGAGCCATTTGAGCATTTTCAAAGTTATTTGTAGCAATTAAGTTTGCTTCTTCTGAATTTGAGCTTGTTTGTGCACTAACTGAAGAAATTTCATTGATGCTATCTACAATGTGATTATTAGAAGATACAACTAAAGAAATCTTTTCATCAGCATCCATTATTTTATCATGAGAAGCTTGCATTTTAACGAGCATTTCATCAAAAATATCTTTAGTAGATTTAACGAGTTCTGTTTGCGCATCATTAAGTGTATGTAATTGTGTTACAGCTTGCTCAGCTTGTTGTACACGATTTTCTAATTCAACAATAATGTTTGAAATAGAAGTCGTTAAAGATTGTGTTTGAGTTGATAGCTTTCTAATTTCATCGGCTACTACAGAGAATCCCTTACCAGCTTCGCCAGCACGTGCACTTTCAATTGCGGCATTAAGTGATAATAAGTTAGTTTGCTCTGAAATATTGTTGATAAGTTCAGTAATACCAAATACTTCTTTAGATTTTTGTTTTAGATCATCCATAATAGTAGAAGTATAAGCATTTTTTTCTGCTACTAATTGCGCTTTATCTGTTACATCATTCATCATAGATATACTTTTTTGAAGAGCTTCTTGAGATGAGGCAGAGATGTTTTTAACATCTGTGAAAGCAGTAGCTGTTTCTGCTACTAAATTGCTTATGACTTCTGTCATGCTAGTTTGTTCTTGAATACTTGTAGCAACATTTTCAGAACCTGTTGCAATTTGTGAAATAACTTCATTTACAGTTAAAGATGATGAGGCAAAGGTTTCAACAATGTCAGTAACCTTTTGTGTGTTTGTATCTAAAACACTGATTGCATTAAATACATTGTATAAAAGTGAATTCTGTCTATCTATCTCACTTGTAATTCTAAGGTCTTTTGCATTATTAATATTAGTAAATAATACAACAATTTTGTAACAAACAAAACACAAAATACCTGATGCAACTATTGATGTCATATAAGTTGTGAAATGGTCAGAAGTAGTATGTTTAAGAATAACAATGCGAGTAAATAAATCGATTATATTAATGCTACAGATAAGGATGATACTAGTTAAGATTAATTTTTTATCTAAATATAAAATCATAGTTACTAAAATAGCCAAACCAGTTACAAATAATATATTGTTTTTAGCAGTTAATAAAGATATCATGTAAATTGCTAAAAAGGCAATAGTAGCAATCCATTTAAAGGATTTACTTTGTTTATCTTTGAAATAAGTAATGTATACAGGTAAAATAAATATAAACATGCTTCCCAAGAGCATACTTGTTTTAAAAGGTGAATTAAGACCTAATACGAATTCTTTAAGAAAACCTGCACATAAAGATAAGAATATAGTGGTACCTACTGTGAGATAGGCTTTATTAATTTGTTGTAATTCATGTCCCTCTGTCATGATGTCCCCCTATAAAATGTTTTAATGTATAATCTATTATATCCAAAAAATTACATTTTTTATAGGGGTATTTTGGAATTATATTGCTTAAGGTGGGAATTTATTCATAAATATCTACTTTTTCGCCAGCAAGTACTTTATTCATACTACGTACAGCACACATTTTACCGCACATTGTACAGGTATCATGATGTTCTGGTTTAGATTCTTCTCTATAGCGACGCGCTTTTTCCGGATCAAGAGAGGCAGCAAACATAGCTTCCCAGTCAAGATCAGCGCGAGCTTTGCTCATTTTATTATCCCAATCTCTTGCACCAGGTACATTTTTAGCTAGGTCTCCAGCATGAGCAGCAATTTTAGCGGCTATAATACCTTCTTTCATGTCGTCTAAATTAGGAAGACGAAGATGTTCAGCCGGTGTTACATAACATAAGAAATCTACACCAGCAGCAGCAGCAACAGCCCCTCCAATGGCACTGGTAATATGGTCATAGCCTGGGGCGATATCTGTTACAAGTGGTCCTAAAACATAAAATGGTGCGCCGTGACAAAGTTTTTTCTCCAGTAGAACATTTGCTTCAATTTCATTAAGAATCATATGTCCTGGCCCTTCAATCATAACCTGCACATTTCTTTCCCAGGCACGTTTAGTAAGTTCGCCAAGTGTGATGAGTTCTTTGATTTGTACAGCATCAGTAGCATCAGCATTAGAACCAGGTCTACAAGCATCTCCGAGACTTAAAGTGACATCATATTTTTCACAAATATCAAGGAGTCTGTCATAGTATTCATAAAATGGGTTTTCAGCATGATTTGCTTCCATCCAAGCAAAGAGTAGAGAGCCACCACGAGAAACGATATTTGTGAGACGTTTATTACGTTTAAATGTTTCTACAGTTTCACGATTAAGGCCAGCATGAATGGTCATAAAGTCTACGCCGTCTTGGGCATGTTTTTCAACAACCTGGAAAAATTCATCGATTGTAATATCAGCTACTTCTTTTTGTAAGAACCCAAGTGCATCATACATTGGAACAGTACCAATCATAGCAGGAGAGGTTTCAAGTAATTTTTTCCTAAATACTTCTGTATGTCCATAGTTTGAAAGGTCCATAATAGCTTCAGCGCCCATTTTAATAGCCATAGTTACCTTTTCAAATTCTTTATCAATGTTTGCACAGTCTCTTGAAATACCAAGATTGACATTGATTTTAGTCTTAAGTCCTTCTCCAATACCTTCAGCAGATAAAGAAGTATGGTTCTTATTAGCTGGAATAGCAACTTTACCTTCAGCTACCTTTTTCATAATAAGTTCCACATTTATATTTTCTTTTTGAGCAACAGTTTGCATTTCCTTTGTAATAATGCCTTTTTTGGCAGCATCCATTTGTGTTGTGTAATTCATGTTTAATGCCTCCTATTTTATTCAAATCTAAAACTAACTTGATAAATGGAAGAGGTGCGTTGTGAGTATAAAAAAACCTCTAAATAAATTATTTAGAGGTAAAAGTTTTGGTTTTAAGGAACTAAATATACACTAGATATTTAGTTATAATCGACTTGCTTTCCTACGATGGTATTAACCATATCAGGTTCAACGAGTTGGAAAAATCCTCTCAGCCAATAGGCACCCCTAGCAATATTAACAATACAATTCAGTATAATACAAAAATAATGAAAAGTAAACTTTGAATATATAATTGATTCGAAAATATGTCGTTAATTATACACATTATAATAAGGAAGATATTTTTTAAGATTTAAAGCTAATTTTGAGAGGTATGGAACATTTTACTCCTTGAGGTTTTTCCAAATATGTAGTATTATTCAAGGTAGTATGTAAGCAAATTCGTTTTTTTTTGAGCAAAAATACTAATTTTTACTCTTAGGAATATGGCACTAATCATTTTAAATTTATTAGTGAACAAAGTAGTAGCCATTAAGCTTAATATAAAATTATAGATAGATTGTAGAGGTAATGGTCATAGAAACTATATTATTTAACCAACTAGAAGTATCAGAAGAAATCATTAGAGCGGCTGGGGATATGGGATTTGAGGAGACAACTCCTATTCAAGCGAAAGCAATCCCTGTTATTTTAGAAGGAAAAGATATTATTGCGCAAGCACCAACAGGAACTGGTAAAACATGTGCATTTGGTATTCCAGCGATTGAGTCAGTGAATCCAAGTGATGACAGCGTGCAAGTATTAATCCTTTGCCCAACACGTGAATTAGTTATTCAAGTAGCTGAAGAATTAACAGCTTTAGCAAAATATAAAAAAGGTGTAAGAGTTCTTCCAATTTATGGTGGACAACAAATTGATCGTCAAATTTCTGCACTTAGAAAAAGACCACAAGTAATTATCGGAACACCTGGTAGGGTAATGGACCATATCAGAAGAAAAACACTTAGACTTGATGATTTAGATATGATTATCTTAGATGAAGCAGATGAAATGCTTAACATGGGATTCCGTGAAGATATCGATGTTATCTTAGAAAGCGTACCAGAAGAACGCCAATTTGTATTATTCTCAGCAACACTTGCAAAAGCAATCTTAGATATTGCTAACAAATATCAAAACGATCCAGTAAAAGTAAATGTAGTTCATAAAGAACTTACAGTACCGACAATTGAACAATATTACTTAGAAGTTAGAGATGCTAACAAAGTAGAAGTGTTATCACGTTTAATTGATGCAAATAACTTCAAACTTTCAGTAGTATTCTGTAACACAAAACGTCGTGTAGATGACCTTTGTAGAGATCTTCAAGCTAGAGGATACAGTGCAGAATCACTTCATGGAGATATGAAACAACTTCAAAGAGATAACGTTATGTCTCGCTTTAGAAATGGTCTTATCGATATTCTTATTGCAACAGACGTAGCAGCTCGTGGTATTGACGTAGATGATGTAGATGCAGTATTCAATTATGATGTACCAAGTGATGAAGAATATTATGTTCACCGTATCGGTAGAACAGGCCGTGCGAAACGTCAAGGGGTATCTTATACATTTGCAGCAGGTAAAGAACTTGTTAAATTAAGAGACATCCAACGTTACACAAAATCAAAAATTAAACTTATTAAACCACCTTCAATTGAAGATATCCAAGAAAACAAACTTACAGGAATCATGGATGAAGTAAAAGCAGTACTTGCTGAAGGCGGACTTTCAAAATATACAGCATATGTTGAAACACTTTTAGATGAAGTGGGAGACATTACAGAAGAAAATTATGCAACTTCTCTTGAAGTAGCAGCAGCTTTCCTTAAAATGACTATGGATAAACTTGTAATGGGTGCATCAGCAGAACTTTCTGTAGAAGATTTATCAGCTCGTTCAGGATTTGACCCATCTAAATTTGATGGTAACATGGTTCGTCTTTTCATCAACCTTGGTAAAAAAGACAACTTACAAGTATCAGACTTAGTTAAATTCATTGCATCAAACTGTGAAATCAAAGGAAAAGAAATTGGACGCGTAGATATGCTTGAGAAATTCTCATTCTTCGAAATACCAAAAAATCATTTAGAAAATGTAATGACAAGCCTTATTGGTGAAACATTAAAAGGCAGAAAAGTAAACATCGAAGTGGCTAACAAAAAAGATGGTGGTCACAGAGGTGGACGCGGAGGACGTCAAGATCGCGGTGGCGATAGACGCGGAAATTTCAAACCAAGAAGAAAAACAATTAAAGAACAATAAAAGTAGTCCGGGTTGCACGAAAGTGTGACCTGGATTTTTTTTGTGTGGATTTGGGGATAAGTGGACGGAGTAATTTTCCTTAACCCTCACTTCGTTCGAAGGTTAGATAAAATTACTCCGTCCACTTATCCCCACTGCTACTGAGCAAAAATTTCGGGAAACACACTTTCGTGAAGACTACTTATTAGCGAGAAAAGAGGCAGGAAACTTACTTAAGGGAAGTGGGATTAAAAGATTATTTCGGTCGAATGTTAGATAAAATTAATTACCACATTTATGCCCACTCCTACTGAGCGTAAAAAAGTTTCAGAAAGGCTATTTAGGGAGAGAAGAGAGTTTGGTTAAAATTACTTTTAGAATAAGGGTTAAGAGAAGAAAAGATGTTTGTTAGATAATGGAAATGAGATGGTTATTTGTGTTAAGTAAAGGAAAAGTGGGGAGAAGATATTTGTAGAAAATATTTAAAGGATAATTTGGAAGGGAGTGTTGGAGTAGGTAAAAGTGTAAAATACAGGTAGAACAACAGGAAGAGAGAAATTTTGATACATAATAAACATTTTTTATACACAATAAACATGAGATGTTGCAATATATAAATTGGTTCTATAATATATGCTATTTTAGCTGGATTGGTATCGTTACCAATAGGACCTTTTCAAGTTATTACACAAACACAAGTTTTTGCAGAAACACTTGAAAATGGTTTAAGTACTACATCAGAAGATGGTGTTATATTACAAGCATATAACTGGTCATTTAATACAATAAGAGAGAAATTACCTGAAATTGCAGCAGATGGTTATACAACTATTCAAACATCTCCAGTACAAGGTACAAAAGAAAATGGTCGCTCTGCATCACAATGGTGGCTTTTATATCAACCTACTAATCAGGCAATTGGAAATGCACAGTTAGGAACAAGAGATGACTTTGCGGCATTATGCGCAGAAGCAGAGAATTATGGTATAAAAATTATTGTAGATGCCGTTTTAAATCATATGGCAAACAACGGAAATAAAGATAGCTGGAAGGGCGTTGTTGACCCAGCATTTGATAGAGATGATTTTTATCACAATAAAGGGCAATGTAATCAGTGGGATAATAGATGGGCGGTTACACAGCAAGGAATCGGTATGCCAGATCTTAATACACAACATCCAGAAGTTCAGAATAAAGCAAGAAATTTCTTAAATGATTGCATTGCTTGTGGTGCAGATGGATTTAGATTTGATGCTGCAAAACACATTGAAACAAATAAAGGTTGGGATTGTGGACAATCTTGGGCAGGTAGTTATTGGGACAATGTTTTAGGTGGTTTAAATAACAAAGATAATCTTTTCTTATATGGTGAGATATTACAAGGCGGTGCAGATAATATGGAGGCTTATACAAATTATATGCGTGTCACAGACCATAATTACGGTGGAACTTTGAGAGAGGCAGTAGCTAATAAAAATCTTTATGGTATTGGAAATTATAACAGTGGCCTTTCTGCTTCCCAATTAGTAAGTTATTTTGAAAATCATGATTCATACCAAGATGGTAATTCAACGTGGTTAAATGATTATCAAAGAAAAATGTGTTGGGGAATTTTAGCTACTAGGGCAGGTGTAACACCAATGTTATTAGCACGTCCAGCTGGTACAATAGGAGAGGCAGGAGATAACTTATGGAAAGATCCAGAAGTAGTAGCAGTTAACTTCTTCCACAATGCAATGGCAGAAGAAAATGAATATATTCGTTATCCAAGAAGAGAAACAGTAGTAATTGATCGTGGTACAATAGGTACAGCTATCATTAATACATCAGATGGATTCTACTTAGATAGTGAAACAAACTTAAGAGATGGTAATTATCAAGATAAGGCAGGTTCTGGTGCAACATTTAATGTATCTGGCGGAAGGATTAGAGGTCAAGTGCCAGGTGGAAGAATTGTTGTAATTGGTACATACGGTGAACCAGTTCCTACTCCTACTCCTATTCCTACTCCTAGTACTTCTGTAACAGTTTCACCAGAAGTACCAGTTAGTGGAGAAGAAGTTACAATAACATATGATGCATCAACTACATCACTAGCAGGTTCAGGAAATATGTTACTTCACTGGGGATATGATAGTTGGCTTAAAAACTATGATGTAGCAATGGATAAAATAGATGCTAATAAATGGGAAGTAACAATTACAGTGCCATCTAATGCAACAGATACATTAGATTTTGTATTTACAAATGGTACAACATGGGATAATAATAATACAGAAGACTGGCATTATAAAATTACTACAAATCCTACTCCTATAGAAAGACCAACAGCTTATTTTGTAAAACCAGCTAATTGGAGTGACAATATTAATATTTATGTATATGATGAAAGTGGTAGTAGCGTTAAAGAAGTAAAATCATGGCCAGGTGTAGCTATGATAAATGAAGGAAATGGTTTATATAGTTATACTTTACCAACAGGATGGGATAGCGCACGTGTAATCTTTAATGATGGTAATAGCCAGATTCCAGGTCAAGGACAAACAGGTTATGAGTTAACAGGAAATATGATTTATGATAATGGCAATTGGAGTAGTTATGCAGTAGAAAAAACAGCAGTAATAGCAGAGCAAGTAGAAACAATGGAATTACAAGCAATAGCAGAACAAGCAACAATAGAAGAACAAGCAGCAGTAGAAGAAGTAGCAGCAACAACAGAAGAATAAAAGTAACAGAGAAAATAGTGTACTATTAAGCGTATATACAGTAAATAAGGAGATACCTAGCCAATCTTTGTAGGTATCTCCTTATTTTAGTGTTATATAAGTGTTAGTGTTTAGCTGGCAGATTCAAAGTATTGTAATATAAGGCCAGCAGCTAGATGAAAGCCGGTTGTAAGGCTTGAAATATCTACCCATTCCTCTCTAGTATGAGCACCAGCTCCTTGATAAAGGCCGAAACATACCGTTGGAATACCTAGTGAAAAGGGGATATTGCAATCTGTAGAAGCAGATACTAACTTAGGTTTATGACCTGTATAGTATGTAATAAGTGCTTCACATCTTTTAGTAAGTGCAGATTGTAAGGCGATATTAGTATGTTGCATACAAGGTCTTGTACCCAATTCCTCAATTTCAATATCTAATCCTTTTGCAACATATTCATTAATTACTGTAGTAAAATTATTTTTCATAATTTCAAGGCATTCATGAGTATCTGAACGATACTCATAAAGAACGGAGGCATTTTCAGCAATTGTATTTACAGAAGTACCTCCTTCAATGACACCTACATTATAAGTCGTTTGACTTTCACCAACCTTAGGGATATCTATAGCATAAAGTTTAGTAATTAAAGAAGAAAGGTAATAAATTGCATTACGATTACCGAAGTCTTGGAAGCTATGCCCACCTTCTGTACGAACTGTGATTTTATATCGTGAAGAACCTACAGCTTTTTGACAAAGTGTATTATAGGTACAATCAAAAGAGATAACCTCACGTATACGCTTGCCATAATCTTTAATGAGCTGTTTGCAACCTTTAAGATTTCCGAGACCTTCTTCACCTGAATTAGCTACAAATAAAATACCACAATTAGGCTTAAGGTTTGATAATGTAATATATTTAGCCATTAGTAATAAAATGGCTAAATTAGCAGTATCATCTCCAACGCCTGGTGAGTAAATTTTATTATCTTTAATCTTAACTGGCATAGGGGTTGTATCAGGAAATACAGTATCCATATGTGCCATGAAAATAACGATTTCATCATGTTCAGCGCAGCCTATAGGATAGAGAACATTAAGTGCTTCATCAATATGCACCTTTTTGGCACCGCAACTTTCAAGGTATTCTTTGCAAAACTTGGCACGTTGCTGCTCATGGAGAGAAGGTGCTGGCACTTTACAAAGAGATACGAGTAAATCAACAAGTGCGTCAGTATTTTCTTTAATATAAGCTTCCATTTCTTTAGGTAATTTGTAAGACGTCATGATTATGCCTCCCAATTAATTACTTTATTTACGTTTCCAAATAGTAAAAGCAAAATGATGCCCATCTTCTGTGAGGGTTTCACCTGGCGTACTTTGAATCATTTTAAATTGATCATCGTATTCAGGAAAGCTTGTGTCACCATCAATGACTTTATCAACTAAAGTGATATAAAGATAATCTGCATAAGGAAGGAAGAGTGTATAAATTTCTCCACCACCTATAATGAAAATATTTTCTTCAGCTTTACAAATTTCTAAAGCTTCATCAAGACTATGAATAACAGAAACCCCTTCAGCAGTAAAGTTCAAGTCTCTAGTTAAGACAATATTTTTACGGTTTGGAAGAGGCCTACCAATACTTTCAAAGGTTTTACGGCCCATAAGAACAGTTTTACCACTAGTAGTTTTTCTAAAGTATTTAAGGTCTTCTGAAATATGCCAAGGAAGCTGATTATTAATGCCGATTTGATTGTTTTTGCTAGTTGCTACAATTATATTAATCATATTAAAACCTTCCTTTTATAGTATATTAAACTGCCACAGGTGCTTTGATAGCAGGATGTGGGTCATAACCGATAAGCTCTAAATCTTCCATATCAAAGTCAAATACACTTGTTTTAGCTGGATTTAATTTAAGTGTTGGAAGTGGACGAGGTTCTCTAGTAAGTTGTTCTTTAATTTGATCAATATGGTTTGCATAAAGATGAACATCTGCACCAGTATAAACGAGATCGCCTACTTCAAGTCCACATTCATGCGCAATAAGATGAGTAAGTAATGCGTAAGAGGCAATATTGAAAGGTAAGCCTAAGAATACATCATTAGAACGCATATTAAACATACAACTTAATTTATTATTTAAAACATAGAATTGGAAACAGAAATGACAAGGTGGAAGTTCCATAAGGCCCTCATACACAGAAGCTACATCCCAGGCATTTACAAGGAGTCTTCTAGATGTAGGATTAGTTTTAATTTCATTAATAACCCATTTGATTTGGTCATAAACTTTACCATTGCCACCTTCCCAGTGACGCCATTGTTTACCATATACATTACCAAGGTCACCATAAGTATTAGAAAACTCATCGTCTGTAAGCACTTTTTCTTGATAAATATGAAGTTGCTCCTCATAAATTTTATTAAATTCAGGATCTGTTGTACAACGAATTCCGAAGTTACTCATATCAGGACCTTTGTAATCATCAGATTCAACCCACTTTTTGAAACCCCATTCATCCCAAATATGATTGTTATTTTGAAGTAAATAACGAAGTTTTGTATCTCCTTTTAAGAACCATAGGAGTTCTGAGGCGATTAAACGAAATGGTACACGTTTTGTTGTAAGAAGTGGGAAGCCTTGAGAAAGATCAAAGCGAAGTTGCTGACCAAAGGTACTATAAGTACCTACACCTGTACGGTCTTCTTTAAAAGTACCATTTTCTAATATATTTTTACACATAGCTAAATAAACTTTATCAACTTGATTCATTATAAAAAATACCTCCTTAATACCTTAAGTATATAGGAATTTTTAAGAGACGTACAGGCATAATGCATAAGGATAGAAATAGAATATGTATAATTTGAGTAAAATGCATAAATGTGGAATGAGTATAAATGTCCATATTATTAAAGATATTAGTGTAAAAAAGTATATTAAATAAATAAAAACTAGTAAAAAATTTGATAAAATATCCAATAATGATTGAAATCGCTTGATTTTTCTATACATTTATGATAATATTACGAAGTAAGTTAAAATATTGAAACGGAAACGATAGGTAGGCCTCTTGTAGTATTAAAACAGCAAGACCGAAGAACGTTTTGGGTAACAGTGTTTTAGCAATTATGTATTTTTTAAGGAGGCCTAGTTAACATGACAGGTAAAGTAAAATGGTTTAACGCAGAAAAAGGTTTTGGATTCATCGAAAGAGAAGGTGGAGATGACGTATTCGTACACTTCTCAGCTATTCAATCTGAAGGATACAAAACATTAGAAGAAGGTCAAGAAGTTGAATTCGACATCGTTGAAGGTAACAGAGGACCACAAGCTGCTAACGTTATTAAAAAATAGTTAAATATAAAAACTACTCATAGTAAATGAGTAGTTTTTTTTGTTTTAATAATTTAAAAATTAAGTCAAGTAATTAAATAAAATATAAAAACACACTTCTATATCTTCTTGTTTGTGGTAAAATATGTAGATTGAAATTTGGAGTTTTATATTAATAGATATTGAGGCAAAAATATATTTATTATCTTCGAGTTTCATAAATTAAATATAAGAAGGTATAGAAAAATGGAACAAATATTTTCTAAACAAATAGTAAACTCAGGTAGGCAAAAAGAATTAGATTTTGCCAAAGGATTAGCTATTATCTTTATGGTTTTAGTTCATACAGGTGAGTATTTCCAAGGGGAAAGTGGTGAATTGTATGAAAGAATTGTAGAGTTTTTAGGAAGTCCACCGGCAGCGCCAATATTTATGATGTTATTAGGGGTAGGTATTGTTTATTCTAAAAAGAATAGTGCAGAGGAATTATTAAAACGTGGTATTATATTATTAATAGGTGGATATATCTTCAATATATTTAGAGAAGGTATACCGTATATGTTATTAGCCAAAAGAACGGGAGATATAACATATATAGTAGAAGCTAAAGCATATTTAGTAGGAATAGATATATTAGCATTCGCGGGTTTAACATTTTTATTCTTTGGTTTAATTAAGAAGTTCAACATTAAGGATAAGTATATTCCAGTTATATGGTGTGGCTTTGCAAGTTTAAACTTAATGTTAAGAGGTATTTCATTCGAGAATAATACACTTAATGCAGTAGGAGGATTATTCTGGGGGACATTTGAAAATTCATGGTTCCCATTTTTAACATGGATTTTTTACCCAATCTTAGGTTACTTCTTTGCATTACTTCTCATTAGATGCAAGGATAAAGATGTATTTTATAAATGGATTTTAGTAAGCATGGGGATTTTAACAAGTGTGTTATGGCTGTATGCATATATTAATGATGTACGTTTTGGTGCATTTGGAGAATTATATCAAACAGAATATTACCATCATGATCTAATGGGTAATATGGTATTGGGTACATTTGCATTATTCTGGTTAAGTCTTTGCTTCTATGTATTAAAAGTTATTCCTGAAGGTATATATAGAGTATTTGCTAGATGGAGTAGAAATACAAATATGATTTATTGTATTCATTATTTAATGTTAGGATGGCTTATACTCATTATTGAAGCAGAGGCACAATCACCTAAAATAGTAATGATTATTGCAATTAGTGTATTTATTGCAACTGATTTAGTATGTATGGCAATTCAAAGATACATCAAACCTAAAAGAGCAAAAGCTCAATCAACAAACATTCAAGGCGCTTAAAATAAATTTAACCCGCAAAAAAGTCAGTTTCAGATAAAATGAAACTGACTTTTTTAATTAAGAATATTATATATGAATTATAGTACATAATATAAGACAGCTAAATAATGACATAGACTACCTAGCATAACAAAGATATGGAAGAGTTCATGAAAACCAAACTTTTCTGAGATATTAGGTTTTTTGAGCCCATAAATGATGCCACCGATTGTGTACATGATACCACCTAATATAAGGAGTGCGAAGCCGCCTAATGAAAGGGCATGATAAAGTGGATTAAGCGCAAAAAGTGCAAGCCAACCCATTCCAATGTAAAAGGCTGTAGAGAGCCACCTTGGCATATCAATCCAAAACATTTTAGTGGTAATGCCTATTATAGCTAGTGTCCATACGGTAATGATAATAAACCATTTCCAAACACCTGTTAAAGAAAGTAGAGCAAATGGCGTATATGAACCTGCAATTAAGATGAAAATCATAGAATGGTCAAGTTTTTTGAGTCGTAAGATTACAGCATCAGTAGCCTGAACTAAATGGTAAATGCCGCTTGTTGTATATAATAAAATGAGACTGAGTCCAAAAATAATTACGCAAACAGTTGCAGTAGTAGTAAGTGTGTGTGCAACGTGACTAAAATTGAGAATAAATAATGTGCCAATCAGTGAAAGTAGAGCCCCAAAAAGATGTGTGAAAGCATTAATAGGTTCTCTTACATATTGTTTCATCAAATCATCTCCTATATCACTATAAGTAGTTTTAAATACTACTTAATATTATATATAAAATATATCATAGCACAAGGGGGAAGGTCAATATAGTAAAAGGAATAATTTAACTTGATTTTTAAAATGGTGATGTGTATTATAAAAGCTATAAGGTAGGAGGAAGATATATATGGAAATACAATTAATAGACGCAATGATCGAATCACTTAAATTAAATGAGTTGATAGAATTAGAAAGTATTCCTAATATCGACTTATATATGGATCAGGTTATTACGCTTTTTGAAGAAAAACTAGCGCATACAAAGCGTAATAAAGAAGATAAATTACTGACTAAGACAATGATTAATAACTATGCAAAAGACAAGTTATTAATGCCTGCTAAAAAGAAAAAGTATACTAAGGAACATATTATTCTTATGATTTTGCTATATGAGATGAAACAAATCTTAACTATAGCAGATATTAAAGACATATTTGGCACCATTATAAAAGATGGAGAAGTAGATTCTGAGAAGCTAAGTAATATTTATAAGATATATCTAAAAATGAAAGTAAAAGGTTTAGATGCTTTTGAAAATCAAGTAAATGCTATTAATAGTGATTTAAAAGAAGAGATAGAGAACCTGGCTGAGATAGAAGGTAAGGTAGAAGATGAAATAACACAAGATATGCTCATGGCAATTTTACTTACGCAGAAAGCAAATTACTATAAGCGTTTGGCAGAAAAGATAATTGATGAGAAAATAAGCCCTATAAATAGGGGTAATATGAAGAAATAATATTAAAAGGGTACTATATTAGGTACTCTTTTTTAATTTGCATAGTAGAAAATAACAATTTTTAATAACAACTTTTATATTGAGAATTAATTGAATAATAATAAAAATCATGATAAAATACTAACAGGACGTCAACATAATTATAGTTGATGTATATATATTTATATACTAAGGGGGAATAGATAATGGCAAGATTTACACTTCCTAGAGATCTTTACTTTGGTCCTGATGCAATATCAGAGCTCTCTAACCTTAAAGGTCATAAGAAGGCTATAGTAGTAACAGGCGGAAGTTCGATGAAACGAGGCGGATTTCTTCAAAGAGTAGAAGATGTGCTTAAAGAAACTGGCCTTGAGGTACTTTTATTTGAAGGTGTAGAACCAGACCCTTCTGTAGAAACAGTTTTCCGTGGTGCAAAAGCTATGCAAGAATTCGAACCAGATGTAATCGTTGCAATTGGTGGTGGTTCTCCAATCGATGCTGCAAAAGCTATGTGGATTTTCTACGAACATCCAGAAATGACTTTCGAACAAGCAACAGTACCATTTGGACTTCCTAAACTTAGAAATAAAGCTATTTTCGTAGCTATTCCATCTACAAGTGGTACAGCTACAGAAGTAACATCATTCTCAGTTATTACTAACTATAGTAATCATGTTAAATATCCATTAGCTGATTTTGAAATCACACCAGATATCGCTATTTTGGATACTAACATTCCACGTACTATGCCTAAAAAATTAACAGCGCATACAGGTATGGATGCTTTAACACATGCTATCGAAGCATATGTAGCTACAGCTCGTTCACCATTCTCAGATGGTTTAGCACTTAAAGCAATTTCAGATATCTATGATTGCATCGTAGCTTCTTACAATGATGATGAAGAAGCTAGAGGAAAAATGCACTATGCGCAATGTATCGCTGGTATGGCTTTCTCTAATGCATTATTAGGTATTGTACATAGTCTTGCACATAAAATTGGTGCACAATATGAAATTCCACATGGTTGCTGTAATGCAATTATGTTACCATATGTCATTCAATATAATGCTAAAGAATGTCCAGAACGTTTTGCAGATATTGCAAGAATTATGGGACTTCAAGGCAGAACAGATGCTCAACTTATCAACTCATTAGTTGATGCAATCAAAGCATTAAATACAAAATTAAACATTCCTAATAGTTATAAAGAATATGGTGTAACAGAAGAAAAATTCAAAGAAACAGCAGATTTCATTTCAGAGCAAGCAGTACTCGATCCATGTACAGGTTCTAACCCACGTACAATCGATGTAGCTAATATGAAAAAAGTACTTACATGCTGCTACTATGGAGAAGACGTTACATTCTAAAAAAATAGAAGAAGAGCCGTGAAGCTATTTAATAAGCTTCACGGTTTTTTTGTAATAAGTTAAAATGTTTGATTTATATGGTTTGTGTAAAGCTATTAGATGAAATAATAAATAAAAAAGGTCGTAGGGATAATCCCAATGTCATTAAGTTAGCTATCTTTCTTAATGATTAATTATAAACCAAGAATGTT
>USPX01000025.1 GCA_900556665.1 uncultured Eubacteriales bacterium | reverse complement strand
AGAAAAATGCCTGACAATGGATGTTCAAACAGGCTCTAATATTGGCTGCGGAATGAATGGTAACTCATGTCTGGAAAAGATATGCAGATATAATCGTGTTATTCTGAAGGTCATGAACAGTAACATAATCGTGAATAGTGATTGACACAGAATGTGAAATCCGATATAAAGAAATCAAATAATAAGAAAATCAATAGAGACCAAAGATAAAAAGAAAAATGGAGGAATGAATCATGAGAGAATTTAAGTATGTTGTAACAGACCCGGAAGGAATCCACGCACGTCCAGCAGGAGAGCTTGTAAAGGCTGCTAAGGAATTTAGCAGTAAGATTACAATTACTAAGGATGGCCAAAAAATCGTGCTGACACTTGGTAAAACAGAAGCACTTGTTAATAATGTAAAACAAACACTTACTAAAGCCCCAACTACTCTTCAAAATACAACAATGGTTCCTTTACGTTTTGTAAGCGAACAATTAAATTGTGCTGTAGATTGGGATAACAATGCAAAACTTATTAGTATCACTTCAAAAAATAGTTCTAATGCTGATCAAAAAACTGAACTCCCTATAGCAACTTTAAAAATTAAAGATTATTGCACAGTTACATTAGAACTTTATCCTAAAATGGCACCAAACACAGTGAATAATTTTATCGCTCTTGCTAATAGTGGTTTCTATGATGGTCTTACTTTCCACCGCATTATCTCTGACTTTATGATTCAAGGCGGTGATCCAAACGGTACTGGTACAGGTGGTCCTGGTTATAGTATCGCTGGCGAATTTGCTATCAATGGCTTTGAGCAAAATACACTATCTCACGAAGTAGGTGTCATCTCTATGGCTAGAACTTCTGCACCAAACAGTGCAGGTAGTCAATTCTTCATCGTTTCAGGAGAGGCAACTTACCTTGATGGTCAATATGCTGCATTTGGTAAAGTAACTTCAGGCCTCGATATCATTGACAAAGTTCAAAACGTGCCAACTGGCCCTTATGACAAACCAAACACACCAGTCGTTATCGAAAGCCTCCGCGTAAACACCCAAGGTATCACCTACCCACAACCAACAAAAATCACTCAATAACTCATACATACAAAAATTCCACAATAACTCATATAAAAAAGTGGCTACCGCAAAACAAAATTGTCATTTTGCGATAGCCACTTTTTTATGTATATATGTATGTCTCTATCTATTTATTTATCTACTTATCTATAAATATAACTATAAGTAAGCCAAATGCTACACTTGCTTTCAAGATAATTAAATTAACTTTTTTCGTCTTCCCCAAGGTATCCAAATACCAAGCTGAGGTAGGGGGGATTGAGAGGATGCCTGTGGATAAAAGTGCTCTTAAGGCGACTGTTTGAGCGAACGCAGTGAGTGAGTTTCGCCTGTTGCTTTTATTATATTGGCTTAGCCTATCACAAATTGTGTAAGGAGCAGCATCTCACTCCCCCCTACCTCTGCGGGCCTATTTGCGATACCTTACTTTACTCAGCTGTTCTTCTATTGAGGGGGTCTTTACTTTCTGATTGTGGCACGGAATTATTTTGTCCCTGAGTTGTTTGACCTGATTCTGTTTTAGCTGCTAATGGGTCTTGTTCTGGTGTGGCAATTGCCTGAGCTGCTTCAGCTTTAGCTTTTAGCTCTGCTTCTTTTTGTGCTTTTATTGCTTTGTTAAGTTTAACAAGTACTTCAACCATCTCTCCTTTAGTCATAGCTTTATTTGGTGAGATATCTTCTCCACTTAATTCCATAAGTCCTGCTTGTACTGCATAAACTAATGCAGCTTCATAACTGGTATCTTCTATATCGCCTATTTGTACGTTATCATGACTAGTTATTAATTTACCTTCTGTAATTTCATAAATCATCTGTGCTACTTCTGCTTTTGTTAGCGTATCTCCTAATTGCTTATTTGCAAGGTTCTTCAATGATTTTATTTGTAATTTAGAAGCTACTGAAGCTACAGCTGGATAGTCTTTTGTATTTAAATTTTTAAAGTAAAGTTCTACAGTTGAACGACCTAATTTCATAGTCTCCATTTCATTAAGCAGTAATATATTATCCATCATTTTAAGTGCTTCCTCAAACTTAATATTACTGTTTGGATAGAAGCTACCATCTTTAGATGCTTCTAAAACACCTAAGCTTACTGCCTCATTAATTGCATCTCTTATACCTTCTTTTTCATCAATATCATTATAAGTTACTACGCCACTATTTTGTAAGCTTACAGTTGTCACAAGGTCATTGATATTAATGCCCATTTGCGCCATAAGTTCTGGTGAGGCAATCAACTGACTCACTTGCTCATCTGTAAACATCGCCTGTGTAGCTACTTTCATATCCTCTACCTTTACACTATAACCCAATGAAGTATATGGTATCTTTTGTTTAAATCGCTCTAAGATTTGTGCCTTTTGTTCCTCACTAAGTGTTGGTATGACTTCCTCTACCTTCATACCTGAATTAGCAATCATCACCCCAGTAGTAGAAACTTTAGTTGCTACATGTGTAACCGTACTAAAGTTTCCTAAATCACGTTTTGTATTATAACGTCCTGTCGAACTATTGGCGCTATTATTCTTTTCTAATCTATGCTTCTCTTCTTCCGCTTTTTTATCTTCTTCCGTACCACGTGTAATATTAATGTGATAATAACGTTTCTTAGTATTTTCAGCTGTTACTGTAATTGTAATAAAATTGCCTCCTAATGATAATGGAGTTACAGTTGTTTCATATACCTTTGCATTGCTATCTTCAGTTTTAGCCAAAATAGTCATCTCATCTATATCTTTATCCACTTGTAAACTATACTCCGTATTTTCTTTTGTAAAACTAGGTTCTAATTCCCCATTACTTACCTGTAATAATTCTAAGTAATTATTATCACTTCCTACTAATTCCTCTTCACTTGCATTCCTTAAAATATGTATTTCAAAAGGTGCAGCATTTTCACGTTCTATGTTCAAATTAGTCCAGTTATCTGTATTACCATTTACACCTTTTCGATTAAGTGTAACTTCCATCTCCTTAAGGTCTGTCACATTAAACCATTGTCCTTCTACGCCACCTTCCCATTCTGCAAGTCTATAAGATATTTTTACTCTTTTCGTAGTTGGCTCTATTGTATAAGCTACGAAGGTTGGAATATACCATTCAAAGGATCTAATCTCCTGAAGTGGCAATCCTGTATCTGCATCTACTGCTTTAAAGTAAACAACATGTTGTACTTCTCCCTGAGGTATCCCTCCTGGTATACGTGTTCCAACCTCTGGTAATTCCCATTCTTCATCTTGAGATGTATTTATTATTTCCTGAACCTCATCTGTTTTGTCTATCATATCTGCTTCTGCATGAATAATATTTCCACTTAAGGCAATTCCCACACAGAGTGTTAATGCACTTATTTTCCTAAGTTTTTTCATTTTACCAGCTCCTCTAACCTTATGCCTATCCTATTTTACTGCTTAATCTTATGCTCTCTATTCATCTTATCATATCTCCAGTTTTAAAAAACGTTTTTGTGTGAATTTGTATATTTTTTTGTACTGAATTGTTATTTTTTTATGCAAAAATAGGTGAGGCAAAATAATTTTTGCCTCACCTATTTTCTAAAACTATTTAAGATATTTACTTAATTCACCTGTATAGCAAAGTGATAAACGGTGTAACGCTCTTGTACATGCAATATAAAGTAATTGCTGATCTTCTTTTTCATAATAATTTTCTTCATTAACTTCATATACGATTACAGCATCATACTCTAAACCTTTTGCCATATAAACTGGCATAATGAGTACACCTTTTTCAAATCCATCTTCCTCTGGATTAAGTTTACGCAGCTCAATTTTCTTAGCAAGCTTACTATAGACATGATTTACTTCTTTTTGTGACTTACAAATAATAGCAATTGTTTCATAACCATCTTGCTCATATTCTTTGACTTTATCTTCAATCCAATCAAACATTTGTCCCATGTTTTCTTGCTCTGCCACAATTGGTACTTCATCGTGACGTTCAAAAGCAATACTCATATTTTGTGTATCACGTAATTTCTTTGTGAATTGACTGATTTCATAAGATGAACGATAGCTTTTGTTTAAGCTTAATTTAAGTGCTTTCTTAGGTTCTAAAATACGAATCACTTCATCATATAAATCTTCTGTTTCTGACTTCTCTATAGTTTGACCAATATCTCCAAGCACTGTGTATTGGGCATTTTTGAAGATTTCACCTAATATCTTGTATTGTAATGGATAGTAATCTTGGGCTTCATCTATGAGTAACTGTCTAATTTGTGGATAGTGATGTTGATCTTCTATTCTAAGTTTTAAGTATAAAAGTGCCATACCATCTTCGTAATTCGCTAAGTCAGGACGTAAGCTTTTAGCTGTGAAGCTACGGATATTCTCCATATTCTTAGGCATATTTAATCCCTGCTAATAAAGATTTGATAGAAGAGTTAAATAAAAGTAAGGTATCATATAATTTAAATACATTTACTTTTGTAAAGCTACGCATTGCTTCTAATGTCTCTTGGCGGTAATTACTGAGTGTATTATTAAGCTGTTCCTCTTCTTTATAATCATAACCGCCTTTTTTACGAAGCTCATTCATCATTTCTTTGCGTTTTGCTTTTTCAAGCTCATTTAACTTTTTCATTAAACCATGTTCGATACGTCCAAGACGTTTACCAATAGCCATTTGAATTGGATTATCTAAGAAATTTTTACGTAGGTCTTCACCTTTTGCAATAAGCTCTCCTGCGTATTTTACATCCCTAAATGTAAGTAATTCATTTTCATAAGCCTCTACTAATCTATCTAATAAACTAATAAATGTGCTTGATCCCTTGAAGCTAATGTTCTCACGAATATGATGACGGTTTTTATGTGTAATCATAAATTCTAACTGACTGCTTCTAGAGCGTAATCTCATACTATTCTTAAAGTACATATCGAAGAAATCTTCCATTGTACTATAGCACACATTATTTTCACCAAGCTCTGGTAATACAGTAGACACATATTCTCCAAATAAGTGGTTAGGCGAAATAATCATTACATTTTCACTGGTTAATCCTTCATTCATGCGTTCATAAAGTAAGAAGGCAATACGATGCATGGCAATAGAAGTTTTCCCACTACCTGCTACCCCTTGTACAATAAGTAAGTCATTATCCACATCCCTAATAATGAGGTCTTGCTCTTTTTGAATTGTTTCAACGATGTTTTTCATATGACTAGAAGCATTGTTTCCTAATGCTTGTTGTAACATTTCATCTGTGATGGTCAGCGCGCAGTCGAAGAAATATTTTAACTCCCCTTTTTCAATCTCATACTGACGTTTTAAGCTTACTTCCCCATTGATCTCACCACAAGGTGCTTTGTAGCTTGCTGGTCCTAATTCACTACGGTAAAACATACTAGCAATAGGCGCTCTCCAGTCATAAACCATTACTTCATAAGTATCATCATTCATAACGTTTTGATAACCAATATAAACTTTCTCTGTATCTTCATCTTCTTCTGTAAAATCAAAACGCCCAAAATAAGGTTTATCTAAAATTCTTTTATATTTTTCAACTTTACCAAGTTTATGTTCATAATGAGATGTTTCAATACGTTCCATTGTGTGATATTGGCTAAGCTCAATATTTCTATCGTAATCATCTACAGCAGGCATTCCCCCCTCGAACATTTCTTTACGAAGGGCTACTAAATTTTCCTTTTGCTCAGCTGCTGCTTTGCCACCAATCTGGATTTGCTCATTTAAAAAGTGTGTTACAGTCTTTAAGTACTGCTGCTCTTGTTCTAGTTGTTTATTATAATCGCTCATTTATTTTCCTCCATTAAAGTCCCTTAAAGGCTATCTTATTATAATAGCATGAGGTACTTTTTTAGGCTAGGACTATCGCCTAAATTCATTTTTCTTAAAGCTAGGCCTATGCCCCGTATAAATATTTTCTATGTCTTGTGCTAAAATCTTATATCCTATTCTTATATTATCACAAGTTAATCACAGTTTTATAAATTTCATATTAACTTATCCACAGCACAGGCCATAATTCACAGAATATTTGTTAATAGTTTTAAATTTTATTCGCTTTTCCACCATTTTAATGCCATATTAAAAGACGATACCTCATTCAAGATATCGCCCTTATAAAATACGTATTCTATTAATACTTTTGAATTAATCCATCAATTTTTTCAAATGCCTTATCCATATACTTCTCTGGTTCTTCTTCATATTGAACAACGCCTTCTACTAAAATTTTCTCAAAATGTGCAATGCCTAAACCTTTAAATAAATCCTTACAATAATTTACGCCATGATTTACCTTCCATTCTATAAAGAAAGGAAAATCTCCACCTGATGTTTGTAAATAAACCATGGTACGCTCTTTATCATTTAGAAGAGGCTCTGGCATTTTTTTCTCATCTTTGAAATTAATAACCTTACCACCTAAACAAACACAGTCAATATACATCTTAAGTCTTGCAGGGAATGTTAAATCCCACATAGGTGTAGCAATAACATACATATCAGCTTTAATAAATTGATCCCCAAGCTCATCTATTCTATCTACTGCTTTCTTATCTTCACTACTTAACTTATCATAAGCTTCTCCAGTTACTAATTTCAGCTCATCACCTAAATAAATAGGCCAAACTTCTGGGATATGACTCTGATATAAATTAAGTTCTTCTAGTTGATACTCTGGATGTCTTTTTAAAAAATTCGTCACAAAATAACGTCCTAGCTTCTTACTAATAGAATCATCTTCTTTAGAAGGACTAGCTGTAATATATAAAAGTGTCTTCATAAGGATGCCTCTTTCTTGCATTTTCTCCTTATTATCTACAGACACATTACTTTTTATGCTTATTTTATAAATTTATTTCTTCATTTTATGTATAGCCTCTTCCACTGAAATACACTCAGCATATCGCCCCTGCCACATATGTTCATTGTGATACTTATAACTTTGTGCTCCAGTCATAAAAGCATTATCTACTGTAGTATTTGCAAAAGCTGGTACAATCATCTTAAAGCCATGTTCAAAGCCACATTTAATCGTAGCATCCATACAATAATCCGTTTGAAGCCCTACCACAATAATCTCTTTTTCATTCTTATCCTTTAAATATTCTAAAAGGCCAGTATCTCTAAAAGCACTATTTACATACTTATCAAATATTTGCTCTCCATTCTTGGGTGCAAATGCCTCATAAATCTCAAATCCTGCATTTCCTACAGTTAATTCTTCTCCTACACCATCATCATGACGTACATAAACGACTTCTATCTCATTTTTTCTAGCTTCACTAATTAAAGTCTTCACATTGCTTACAAACTGATCAAATGCATATAACTTTTCATTCACAATTAACTTCTGGGTGTCTACTACTAATAAAATCATTAAATCTCCTCCAAGTAACTATCTGCTTCTATGTATTGCCCCTTATAAGGCGTATTTCAAATATATTATACACCTATATGCCTAACCTTTTTGATTTCTTCATGACTATACTATATTATTAATACACAAAGATATTTTATAAACTACATAGATTATATGGAGAAACATACATGAAAAAATATGAATATAACTTTATAAAAGTCCCAGTAAAACCTGGATTTAAAGCACATTCAGATGATGCTTTTAATGCATGTAAAGAAATCATCATCCAAGAAGCTGCAAAGGGCTGGCGCCTCAAACAAATCTTAGCACCTTTCAATGAAAAAACAGGAGTCTATCGCGCAGATAGTTATGAAATCATTTTGCAATGTATGTCAATGACTTAGAAAAAACACCTACAAGAACAGGTTTCATCCACCTCGCTTTCAGCGTAGGCAGCAAAGAAAAAGTAGATGAGCTCACATCCACATTAAAAGCTGATGGCTACTACGAAAGCTGCATCATTGGCATTGAAGGCAATCAAATTGAAATCACCATTTAAACTTAGTACACTCAACATAAATGTTCAAGTAGGTTATTACTTACATATATTACATCTCGCGATAGGGGTTATATTTTTAATTAAGGTGGTACACCTTTTGACTAGTAGGGTGGTACATTTTTTGTTTTTACCCAAACCTTTCCTCCTATATATGTCCTATTCCTACAACTCATTATCTCTATTTTAATCCTCTTTCTTCTATAAACATATCTCCCGTTGCCTACAGAAACTATTCTTACTAACTTTCCCTTTAAACTTACCTTCACTCAAATCAAAAAAATCCTAGAATACAAGGCTTTATCTGCTTATATTCTAGGACCTTTATTATTAATGTTACTTATACTTCTATATACTCTTTAAATTCTTGATATAAATAATCAATATCTTTAATAATCTGCCTTTTAAACGCAGTAAATGCAGATTTTACATTAAGCCCTTTTCGAATATTTCTTTTTAAATATTCCTTTTCATCTTCTTCAAGTTCATCATCATCATATTTATTTAACCACATTATAAATTGATTTAAATCTTTTACTAAATCATTCTTTATATTTATTGCCTCTATATCTTTTATAGCAGTCTTCCCATTATATACATAGTTTAATAGCTCAACTGTATTATGAGTCTTTTCACTATCTACGCATGCCCTTATTTCAACCTGAGCCCTTTTATGTAGTATTGGCATGCCATAGTGTATAGACTTTTCAACATCTTCTTCTGGATTTCCAGGATCTAAGATATTATCATACTTAGAAAGTTTAAGATTATTACAATGTCCACAAGCATAATATAAATTATTCCAATCAAACATCAATTCTCTATTACTTCCTTTGTGTGGCTTAAAGTGTTCAATGTTAATACTCTTTATATTTTTTTGCTCACATATATAACATTTATCATGAAACTCTTGTTTTAGTGCATTTACAACTTCCGGTATATTATATGTCCCATTAGGTTTATTCTTTTCTTCTGCTAATTTCGTTAGCACCTCTTCTGAGGGGACTTGCTTAGTAAAATTGATCATTTATATCCCCTCCTAATGCTTGTTTCGTAATTTATTTTTTCTTACAAGTTCTATATTATTAAATGCCAACACTACTTCCGGTGCTAAATCAGGTGAAAGTGTTTTTAAATAACTTCTTAACTCATATTCCTCATCTATTTCTTCTTCACTTTTATCTTGTTTTTCTACAAGTGCATTATATCTTTCTAATTTAGCCTTTATCTTCTCTGAATACTGATTTATATCAAAATATCCTTCAACAATTCCTTCATAGGCAATACCTGATAAATCTTCCACTGCTTGTTTTTTCTCTAAGTCATATATTACAACATTATCTATTGAATTAATAATAAATGGGGAGTGTGTACTAATAATAAATTGTATATTAGGGAAAAACTCAGTTAAAAATGGTAGTATCTTCTTTTGTAATCCAATGTGTAAATGATTTTCTAACTCATCAATTAATACAATCCCTTCAATATCATAGGCTTGTTTATGATGCTTTTCCATTCTTAAGATTAAGTTAATCACAATATCTAAAACAGCTGAATACCCGTCTGATAATTCATTAAAACCATAGTCCTCTCTATTATCTTGACTAATCTTAAAGTTTAATTCTCTATAATAAAATTTCAGCTTTATGCTTTCATCCTCAAATAACTTACGAAGGGCCATTTCAAAGCGATCAAACCACTCTTGAATCTTATTAACCTCTTCCATATCATCTTCATTTCGCGCAAACGATTGTTGTGTTTTTAAATATACAAGATAATTTAAAAATATATTTCCGATGTTTTTTTGTATATCATATTTATCTTGTAGCTGTATTTTAGGTACACTCTCAGGTATATCAATCTTTGCATTTCTTGTAGCATTAAAATAGGCTAATACAAATTCTCCTTTATCATACTTTTCTTTAATATTTTCATCTTCACAAAATACTACTTGAATCCCATCTCTATATCTTTGTATAAGTTCAGTGTAGTGCTCAATCATTTTTTGACAGGCATCAAGCTCTCCTTTTTTTCTCCAGTCATTAGATTCTGTCTCTATTAACTTTTCTTGTCTTTCTTTTTGACGCTGTAATTCATTAGGCCACGTTACATTTAAGTAAGTTAAATCACTATCGCAAATAACTTGCAAGTATTGCCTTATCTTTCTTAATAAAGTAGTTTTCCCGGAACCATTTTTTCCTGTTATAATCAGATGTCTTTTTTCATCATCTGTTATATCTATCGTTAAATCATGTAGATGTTTTGCTTTATCTATACGTATCTGTTTAATAAAATTTCCCACATTTATCCTCCTTTTATTTCTCATTATAACCATTAATAATAGTATTATAACACACGAAAACACCCACAAAAAAAGCTTTTACCACATCGCCTGATAGCAACGCTTCAGCCACTCTTCACGTCCTCCCTGGTTTAACTAAAAAAGAGTCCCGGGGATGAGCACTGGCTATGCTACCTCTGGAGTAATCTGTTGATAGTCTTAGTGAAGATATGTCAAAAGGTTTTAGCGCATTGTTTGAACGTAGTTTTCAACTCACTTCCACACAAAGTCCTTTCTATCCACCCTCGCTGCCGCAGAGTTTAACTATAAAGAAAGCCCTGTGATGAGGGGATCATATGCTACCTCTGAAGTAATTCCTATGAAAACCTCAATGCCTTGAAGTTTAAAAAAGCTCACCTTAACTAGAGATCTTTAGGTAATATTTTTAAAGACCTTTAATTAAGGTGAGCTAGTTGTATTAGGCATTAAACTATCTTTTGAATGTTATAACCTGATTTCTGTAATTCCTTGATTAATCTTTGAGTTCTTTGTGTTTCTTTTTTCTTGAGATAATCATAGTTTCGCTCTTCATATTTCTTTTTATTTTTCAACAACGTATAACACAATCTAAGCTGATAATGAGCAATCGCTACGATTGCTTTTTGTTTTCCCATACGACTTACCATATTCCAGTATTTTTTATTGCAATAACTTCCCTTTTTCATACTTGCAGCCCAGGCACATTGACAGAGTACACATAATAACCACTTATTCCCTTTTACGATTTTGCTACTTTTTTTTTTACCAGCACTTTCATTATTTCCAGGACTTACACCTGCCCACGAGCTTATACTGCTAGCACTAGGGAATTGTGTCATGTCCGTACCTATTTCAGCAATAATTACTGAAGCTGATTTAACATCTATACCTGGAATTGATGTTAATATTTCTAAACTTTCTTGATGTTCTTCAAGTGCTTCTTCGATTTGAGATTCTATCTCCTCGATTTGACTCTGAATAAATAAAATATGGTCATAGTGTACTTTAAGCATTTTTCGGTGAAATGTTCGAATTCTGCCATTGATTGCTTCATAAAACTCATCGGGTTTAGCTTTTAAACTTGCACCTATTGCACCAGTATAAATACTGTTTACAAAAGCCCAATCAAGTGGTTCGTTATTCATAATTCTTAATAAAACTTTAGTTCCAGTAACACAAAAGATATCTGATAAAACACTAGAAAGCTTAATGTTCGCATCTTGAAGTGTCTTATGGATATGATTCATTTCTTTATTTAAATCACCACATAGACGTCGCCTATATCTTGTAAGATATCGTAAATCTCTGATTTCTGTACTAGGAATAAAGCTTTTATCTATTAAGCCACATCTTAAAAGTTTCGCAATCCATTCTGCATCCTTAATATCTGTTTTTCTACCTGGTAAGTTCTTTATATTATGTGCATTTGCAATAATAATGTTAAACCCGCCTGATTCTAAGATGTTCCAGACGGGTTTCCAATAGACACCTGTGCTTTCCATAGCAACATGTGTACAACCTTTTTCAGTTAAATAATCTAGTAATTCTAACAAGCTTTTAGTTGTTGTTGAAAACTCTTTGATTTCTTTTTTTGGTGTGCGGTCAAGTTCACCACTTAATACACAAGCAACTATTGTATTAAGATGAATATCTAAACCAGCACATGTTTTAATAATAGCGTCCATAAATATACTCTTTTCTTTTTAAGGTATTGAGTAGATTTATAACAACTGTCTCTTATAAATTTTCCTATACGTACTCATCAGTACAATACCTTGTTCTTTTACAGTCGTTATGCTTAGTTTTGTTGACGGATTATTAATTCCATTATTACTACAAGCAACAAAATCTACTCTTTAAGAGTATTGCCAGTAGTAGAAAAAAGTTTTCATTATAGCTTGTGAATTACGAGCTTCATATGGGTTTTGTTGATACTCTTAGTGAAGATAATTAAAGCGTTTTTAGGTCGAGTGTCCGAGCGAAGCGAGTTTTCGACCGCCCATTTAATTATCGAACTTAGAGTATCACAAATTACGTAAGGTGTAGCTATGAGACCCTCATCACAGGGCGAGCCTTTTAGTTACTCCAACTCAAAGGCACCTGTATAGAGTTGATAGTACTTACCATGTTTTGCGATAAGTTCTTCATGGTTACCTTTTTCGATAATTCTACCTTGTTCAAGTACCATGATATCATCTGAGTTTTTAACTGTTGAAAGTCTGTGCGCAATTACAAATACTGTACGCCCTTTCATTAAAGCATCCATCCCTCTTTGAACGATTGCTTCTGTACGTGTATCAATACTTGACGTTGCTTCGTCGAGGATCATTACTGGTGGATCGGCAACTGCTGCTCTAGCGATAGAGATAAGTTGTCTTTGTCCTTGTGATAATCCTGAACCATCTCCAGAAAGAACTGTGTTATAGCCTTCTGGAAGTCTAGTAATGAAGTCATGAGCATTAGCAAGTTTCGCTGCATTAATACATTCTTCATCTGTTGCATCCATTTTACCGTAACGGATGTTTTCCATAACTGTTCCTGTGAAGAGGTTAACTTCTTGAAGTACTACCCCTAATGAACGACGTAAATCATCTTTTTTAATTTTGTTGATGTTAATCCCATCGTAACGGATTTTACCATCAGCAATATCATAGAAACGATTAATAAGATTTGTAATAGTTGTTTTACCAGCTCCTGTAGAACCTACGAAAGCAACTTTTTCACCTGGAAGTGCTTCAAGAGAAATATCGTGAAGTACGATTTTGTTTTCTACATATCCGAAGTCTACTTCATTAAGTGTAACATCCCCTTCAAGTTTTGTATAAGTGATACTGCCATCACCATGTGGATGTTTCCACGCCCAGATACCTGTATGTTCTGGTGTTTCTACTAAGTTTTCGCCTTCGTATTTGGCGTTAACTAATGTTACATATCCTTCATCTGTTTCTGGTGCTTCATCCATTACTTCGAAGATACGTTTTGCCCCTGCAAGTGCCATAACAATAGCATTGATTTGTTGTGATACTTGACCGATAGGCATTGTGAAACTTCTGCTAAGTTGTAAGAAAGCAATAAGACCACCAATTGTAAGTCCACCTACACCTTTAAGTGTAAGGAATCCTCCTAGTGTGGCAATTAAAACGAACTGTAAGTTTCCAAGGTTAGCCATGATAGGCATAAGGATATTTGCAAAGCTATTAGCCTGTGTTGCATTATCGCAAAGTTCTTCATTTAATTTATCAAAGTCTTGTTTTGCTTTTTCTTCATGACAGAATACTTTTACAACCTTTTGTCCATGGATCATTTCTTCAATGAAACCATTTAATTTACCAATTGATTGTTGTTGTTTCATAAAGTATTTCGCACTATTTCCACCAATTTTCTTAGTCACTTGCATCATTAAAAATACAAAAAAGATAACGAAAATTGTTAAGTAGATACTTGTATATACCATCGCACAGAATACTGATACGATGGTAATAACAGATGAGAATACTTGAGGAATACTTTGTGAAAGCATTTGTCTTAATGTATCTGTATCATTTGTATAGTAACTCATGATATCCCCATGTGTATGTGTATCAAAGTAACGAATAGGGAGTTTTTGCATATGTGCAAACATTTTATCACGAATTTCTTTTAAAATACCTTGTGCAATAAATACCATTAAATAGTTATAAAGGTAAGTTGAAACTACACCTACCATGTAGATGCCTGCCATGATTAAAATAGCTCTTAATAAACCATCAAATACAGGATTTGCTTCTAATAATAAAGGTGCAATATAGCTATCAATAAGTGTTTTTAAGAACATTGAACTTGCTACACCTACTAAGGCACTTATTAAAATACACACAAGTACTGTGATAAATTGAAGTTTATAACCACCAAGGTAACCTAATAAACGTTTCATTGTTGCCTTATCTGGTTTTTGTTTTGGACCAAATCCTTTTGGGCCTGGACCTCTCATAGGACCTCTACTCATGATCTTCACCTCCCTTAGTTTGTGAAGTATAAACCTCTTGGTAAATTGCATTAGATGCTAATAATTCTTCATGTGTACCTACTGCATCTACTTTACCATTGTCAAGAACGATAATTTTATCTGCATGTTCAATAGAAGAAATACGTTGTGCAATAATAATTTTAGTTGTATCTGGGATTTCTTCTGCAAACGCCTTACGAATAAGTGCATCTGTTTTTGTATCTACAGCACTTGTAGAGTCATCTAAAATAAGAATTTTAGGTTTTTTAAGAAGTGCTCTTGCGATACAAAGTCTTTGTTTTTGACCACCTGATACGTTAGTTCCACCTTGCTCAATATATGTAGCATAACCTTCTGGGAAAGTAGATACGAAATCATGAGCTTGTGCAAGTTTACATACATGAATTAATTCTTCGTCAGTAGCGTTTTCATTACCCCAACGTAAGTTTTCTTTAATAGTTCCTGAGAATAGTACATTCTTTTGAAGTACCATAGCTACTTCATTACGAAGTGATTCGATATCATAATTTCTAACGTCTATACCGCCAACAGTGACTTTACCTTCTGTGACATCATATAAACGTGGGATAAGTTGTACGAAACTAGATTTTGAACTACCAGTACCACCAATGATCCCAATTGTTTCACCAGATTTGATATCAATATTCACATTGCTAAGACATAATTTGTCTGCACGTTTTGCATAACTAAAGTTAACATTTTCAAATGTAATGCTACCATCTTTTACTTCTTTAATAGGATTTGCACCATTTGTTAAGTCACTTTGTTCATCTAAGATTTCTACAATTCTTTTAGCTGATGCTTCAGAAATAATAATCATAACGAATACCATTGAAAGCATCATAAGTCCCATTAAGATTTGCATTGCATAAGTAATAAGACTCATAAGCTCACCAGTTGTAAGCTCACCACCCACGATTAATCTTGCACCAAACCACGAGATTAAAATCATACATAAATACATTGAAAATTGCATAAGTGGACCATTGAAAGCAATAGTCTTCTCAGCTCTTGTAAAGTCTGTATAAATCTCTTTTGAGATATCTGTGAATTTCTTTTCTTCTACATCTTCTCTAACGAAAGATTTAACAACGCGGATTCCGTGTAAGTTTTCTTGTACAACGTTATTTAACTTATCATATGTACGGAATACTTTTTCAAAGATTGGGTGAACTTTGTAAACAATAAAGAATAAACCGCCACCTAAAATTGGAATAGTGATTAAGAAGATACATGCTAGCTTTGCACTAATTGTAAATGCCATTGCTAATGAAAAAATTAAAATCATTGGTGCACGTACCGCAATTCTTATAATCATCTGATATGAATTTTGTACGTTTGTAACGTCCGTTGTTAAACGTGTTACAATACTTGCGCTTGAAAATTTATCAATATTTGAGAATGAGAAGTTTTGTACATTATAGTACATGTCGTGTCTTAAGTTCTTTGCAAAACCTGCTGATGCAATCGCCGCAAATCTTCCTGAAAGAGCACCAAAACTTAAGGACATAACACATGATATTGCTAAAATAATTCCCATTTTAGCAATGTATCCCATATCACCTTGATCAATTCCTTTATCAATAAGCTGAGCCATTAATATTGGAATGATTACTTCCATGGTAACTTCTAAAACCATGAATAGCGGCGTTAAAAGCGATGCTTTTTTGTACTCTCTGATACAGCCTGCTAATTTTTTAATCATAGCGACCTCCTTATATTATATTTAATTATTTGTTAGCCCATAAACCGTCAGCCTAATAACAATTGCTCCATTAAATAAAGTGGCTCTCCCACTTTTATCAGATAACTTATTCTAGATTTTTCTTAAGCTTATCTATGATTTCAAGGAACATTTGTATTTCTTCTTCTTTAAGGCCTGCTACTAACTTTCGTTCAAAAGCATCTATTTCAAGATTAATTTGTTCTTGAATCTTGATAGCTTTCTCTGTAAGTTCCAGTTTCTTAAGTCTCGCATCATGAGCTACTGGGCAGCGAACAATAAGGCCATTCTTCTCCATACGCTGTAATATTGCTGTAGCTGTAGAACGTCTAATAGAAAATTTTTCTTCTATATCCTTCTGATACACATCTTGATCTTGATGATCATAAATATAACCAATCATCCAGCAGTGTGTTCCCGTTACGCTTTCTACAGCCTTTAAAGCTGGTAAATTACCTATATTTCTTCTAATTAAGTTAGATATCGTACGGATTTCAAATCCTACATCTCCTTTCACCTTGCCCTCACCTCCTATGCTAAAACTTAATTGTTAGTTTGCTAACATATTATATTAAAAAATAGAATTACAGTCAATCTTAAAAAGTGGAAAATTTACCTTACGGGTTTAGAGGGG